>JAWSUP010000005.1:0-10724 GCA_033549405.1 Bacillota bacterium
GAAAACCGTCTGCCCACTATGAAAACACCTTCGCCGTGACCGAGAATGGCCCGCTTGTCCTGACAGCTTTGGTTGGAGAAATAACCGATGTGCCGGGATAAGACAGACAACAGCACAGGTCTGCAGCCGGGTATGATCGTACGATCCAAAGCAGGCCATGACAAATTAAGATTGTATCTGGTCATGCAAGTCATGCATGATCGTGTCTGGCTGACAGACGGAGCAGCGCGGCCGGTCGATAAGCCAAAGATGAAGAACCTGCGCCATGTCAAGGCAATTGACACATCTGTTTACCGGGATATGCTCCAGCTCTTGCAGAATGATGGCGATGCCGGTCAGAAAAACGCCGTCATACGCCACTTGCTGGAGCACTGTGCCGGTCATAGACCGGCCAATACACCAAAAAGTCCTGTGTCGAAGAAGGAGGAAAGCTGATGTCGAAGGAAGAGACCATTGAAGTTGAAGGGATTGTCGTTGAAACACTGCCCAATGCCGTGTTTAAAGTGCGCCTGGAAAACGGCCATGAGATTACCGCCCATATATCGGGAAAGCTCAGGCAGAATTATATCAAAATTTTGACGGGTGATCGGGTGACGATCGAACTGTCACCGTACGACTTGACACGTGGCCGTATCACCTGGCGCGCCAAATAGATAGGAGAACCCGCGATCCGAATTGGTAAAATCACCAAAAATGTAGTTTTTCAAAAAAAACTCCTTGATTTTATCGCTGGATCTGGTACAATATTTTAGCATGCGCCGTTTTGCGCCCGATGATTTTGCGGGCAATAAATGGCCAGAGGAGGAGGACACAGCCATGAAAGTTAGACCGTCTGTAAAACCGATCTGTGAAAAATGCAAGGTTATCAAGCGCAGAGGCCGTGTCATGGTGATCTGCGAGGATCCCAAGCACAAACAGAAACAGGGCTGAAGTTCAGCCTGCCTTGAATACACGGCGCAGGGATGCGGCTGCTCTGGCTTAACCGGCCGGACATTTCCCTTCGTGTTTAATGATAGAACAACAACTGACCTGTTGTACGATGGAGGTGCAAACTGATGGCACGTATTGCCGGAGTGGATCTGCCCAATGAAAAACGCGTAGAAATCGCGTTGTGCTATATTTATGGCGTTGGCAGAACACTTTCCAACAAGATTCTTGCTACCTGCGGGGTCAATCCCGACACCCGCGTCAAAGATCTGAATGATGATGACATCACCAAGATCAGGGATACAATCGAAAATGGCTATACCGTCGAGGGCGACCTTAGAAGGACCATCGCCATGAACATCAAACGCCTGACAGAAATTGGCTGCTATCGTGGTCGTCGTCACAGAACCGGATTGCCGGTTCGTGGCCAGCGCACCAAGACAAACGCCAGGACCCGCAAAGGACCAAAGCGCACGATGGCAGGCAAGAGAAAGTAAGGAGGCATCAGCATGGCTAAAACGACAGCAAAAAAGACAGCTGCGCGGCCCAGAAGAAGAGAACGCAAAAACATCGACCGCGGCTCAGCCCACATTCATTCGTCATTTAATAACACGATCGTGACGATTACCGATCCTGCCGGCAATGCTATCGCCTGGTCAAGTGCCGGGGGCATGGGCATGAAGGGCTCCCGCAAAGGGACTCCATTTGCCGCCCAGATGGCAGCCGAACAAGCAGCCAAGACAGCAATCGATCACGGGATGCGTTCGGTGGAAGTATACGTCAAAGGACCTGGAGCCGGCCGTGAAGCTGCGATCCGTTCATTGCAGGCTGCCGGTCTGGATGTAACCCTGATCAAAGATGTAACGCCGATTCCACACAATGGCTGCAGGCCGCCAAAGAGAAGAAGAGTCTGATTCCGGAGGTATAAGCATGGCCAGATATACAGATGCAGCTTGCAGGCTTTGCCGCAGGGAAGGCGAAAAGCTTTTCCTCAAAGGTCAGCGTTGCTATACAGGGAAATGTGCCATAGCCAGAAGGAGCTTTGCTCCCGGTCAGCATGGACAGGGCAGAAAAAAAGTGTCCGAGTACGGAACACAGTTGCGCGAAAAACAGAAAACAAAGCGCTTTTATGGCGTTCTCGAGAGCCAGTTCCGCAAGACATACGAAAAGGGCGTCCATATGAAGGGCAAAAGCGGTGAAAATCTGCTCCTGCTGCTCGAACTGCGTATGGACAACGTGGTTTACCGCATGGGCTTTGCATCATCGCGTGCTGAAGCGCGCCAGCTGGTTACACACGGCCATTTCACAGTCAATGGTAAAAAAGTCAACATTCCTTCTTATACCATGAAGGTAAATGATGTCATCGCTGTCCGTGAGACATCGAGAAAATCACCTAAGTTTCAGGAACTTGCCAATCGTCCGGTGCCGTCCTGGTTGTCCTTCAATGCTGAAGCGCTGAGCGGTTCAGTTGTCCAGGCTCCTGCCCGTGCCGATGTCGACATCGAGGTCAAAGAGACCCTCATCGTCGAGCTGTACTCCAAGTAATGTTCCGGAAACCCCCGGTTGCTTGTTGTTCGCAGGCGCACATAGGAGGAATAAAATGATCGAAATCAAAAAGCCGATGATAGAATGCATTGAGCGCCATGAAGACGGTTCTTATGGCAAATTCGTCGTAGAGCCGCTGGAACGCGGTTATGGTATAACGCTGGGCAATTCATTGAGAAGGGTTCTGTTATCCTCGCTTCCCGGAGCCGCTGTTACAGCGATCAGGGTAGACGGAGTCTATCACGAGTTCTCAACCATTAAAGGCGTTATTGAGGATCTCACCGAAATCATCCTCAACATCAAAGGCATCCGCACCCAGCTGCATGTAGATGGTCCGAAAACTGTCTATATCAGCACAGATGAAGGCCGTACAGGCGTCGTTACGGCCGGCGATATCGTCCGCGATGAAGAAGTCGAGATCATGAATCCTGATCATCCGATCGCTACCCTCAATGGTGAAGGTCGGCTGTTCATGGAATTGACTCTGAACAAAGGCCGCGGATACAATACGGCAGACCGCAACAAATGGTCAAACCAGCCGATTGGCGTCATTCCGATCGATGCAATTTTTACTCCGGTGCGCAAAGTCAATTTCTCTGTCGAAAACACCCGTGTCGGCCAGTTTACTGACTATGACAAGCTGACACTGGAAGTCTGGACCGACGCGACAGTTGAGGCTGCCGAATCGTTGAGCCTTGGCTCTTCGATTCTCTGCGAGCATCTGAACCTGTTCATGGCGCTGACCGATACGGGCAGCAATCCGAGCTTCACGAAGACTGAAGACAGCGGTGGCAGGAACCATGTGCTGGAAACAGTTATCGAAGATCTTGATTTTTCTGTTCGTACTTATAACTGCCTTAAGAGAGCCGGAATCAACTCGATCGGCGATCTGGTGGCAAGGACAGAAGAAGACATGATGAAGGTTCGCAATCTCGGCAAAAAATCCCTGGAAGAAGTTATACAGAAACTTGAAGAACTGGGTCTGTCGCTGGCTGCTCATGAAGAATGAGCACGTGGCTGACCTGAACAGTTAGGAGGTATCTTACATGCCTGCACGGAGAAAACTTGGACGTGCCACTGATGTGCGCCTGTCCATGCTCAGGGGGATGGTCACCACCCTCATTGTCAAAGGCAAGATCGAAACAACCGAAGCCCGCGCCAAAGAAGTGAAGAGGATTACGGAAAAGCTGATCACATTGGCCATTCGGGAAAAGGACAATTTCACGACCCGCGGCCTGATCGTTTCGACAGCGAAACTGGATGGCAAAGGTCGCAAGATCCTGAAATCCGTCACATCAAAAAACGGAAAAAAATACGATGTTGTCTCACGTGAGACAAAGACGGACATGTCCCAGGTTGATGAACCGTCCCGCCTGGCAGCGCGTCGCTCTGCCATGAAATGGCTGAATAAGAGCCATGACGAAAATGGCAAAGCCATCAATCCGGTCAATTTGCTCTTTGATACGGTTGCGGCCAAATACGTAAGCCGTGACGGCGGTTATACGCGCATTACCAAGCTTGGACCGCGCCAGGGTGATGCAGCCGAAATGGCAGTCCTGGAATTGCTCTAAGAGCCAGGCAGCCGACCGCGGCACAAGTCAACTAAGGGACTGGCGAAGGCCGGTCCCTGTTTTTTTCGAACAGGAGACAGATTGAGGGAAGATGCAGAATTTTGTTGACATCAGCAAAGTGCATTACAGCTATCGTCAAAGCAGTCAGGATCCGCTCCTGGCTGTCAATGACGTCAGCCTGCACATACCCGCCGGCAACCATGTGGCCATACTGGGCCGGAACGGTTCCGGCAAATCGACGCTAGCCCGACTGATCAACGCCCTGGAACAACCCTCTTCTGGAATCGTGATTGTATCCGGCCTGGATACTTCGGACGAAAACAATATCTGGGAGGTCCGCCGTCTGTGCGGCATGGTTTTCCAGAATCCTGACAACCAGATCATCGGTACGACCGTCGAAGAAGATGTTGCGTTCGGGCCAGAAAACCTGGGGTTTCCCCAACCGGAAATCCGTCAGGCTGTCGACGACGCACTGGCCTATGTCGGTCTGTCCGGCGATGCGCAAAAACCGCCACATCTGCTGTCCGGCGGGCAAAAACAGAAATTGGCAATCGCCGGCATCCTTGCGATGAAACCTTCTTGCCTCATCCTCGATGAAGCGACATCCATGCTTGATCCGGTCAGCCGCAGAGATTTCATGCAGCTGGTCCAGAACCTGGTTCATGACCAGGGAATCACCGTCATCAACATCACGCACCATATGGAGGAGGTACTGCTGGCCGACCAGGTCCACATCATGGCTGAAGGACGGATTGTTGCATCTGGCACGCCTGCGGAAGTCTTTGACCAGGTGTCTTTGGTCAGGCAGGAAGGCCTCGATGTGCCAACCCATACTGAGATCGCCCATGAAGTATCCCAGCTCCTCGACCAGCCCTTGTTCCCTATGGAAGCTGCCGGCTGGGAAGATGCCCGGCAGGCGGTCCTGCGCCTGATCAAAGAAGCCAGGGTTCGGATTGACAGTTCTGAATGGAGGCCGAATCTGCCGCCATTACCTGTAAGGACAACCAGTGAACAGCCTGTTGTTATCTCTGTCCGTGATCTTTCCTATACATATGCACCCGGTACGGTCATGGCGACACGCGCCTTGGATCATGTCAGCTTTGATGTGCGCAAAGGTGAACTCTTCGGCATCATCGGCCACAGCGGTTCAGGCAAATCAACCCTGATCCAACACCTCAATGGCCTGATCAGAGGCAGCAAAGGCCAGATAACAGTCATGGGCATGGATGCGGCAACCAATGCGGATATCAAGAAGATCCGCCAGCATGTCGGGCTTTTATTCCAATATCCGGAACATCAGCTCTTTGAAGAAACTGTTTTTCAGGACATTGCGTTTGGCCCCCGCCGCATGGGACTCGACATGAACCAGATCGAACCCCGTGTCCTCAAGGCGGCTCGCATTGTCGGCCTGCAGAACGATGAATTGGAACGTTCGCCCTTTGAGCTGTCGGGCGGCCAGAAACGGCGTGCAGCTATTGCCGGTATCCTGGCGATGGAACCGGAAGTTCTGATTCTCGACGAGCCGGCAGCCGGCCTTGATCCAGCCGGCCGTGATGAGATCCTTGATTATGCGGCACAGCTGCGTCAGATGGGGGTCACCGTGATTCTGGTATCGCACAGCATGGAGGATATCGCCCGTCTGGCCGACCGCGTACTGGTCTTGCTCAATGGTAAAGTCAGTGCGTTTGGCACACCCGCTGAAGTGTTCCGCAATGAAGCCATCCTGGTGGCAGCTGGTTTGTCGTTGCCGCGAACCACTGCCTTCCTGCAGTCCTTGCGCGAGGAGCTGCCCGGTCTGGATGATCAGTGTTACCAGGCTGATCTGGCTGCCAGAAGAATTGTTGAAGCCGGCCTTGCAGACTGTCTTCACACGGAAGGGCAGGTGTAAGCGATGCTGAAGCAGATATCTCTGGGTCGCTACTATCCCGGCAACTCGATCCTGCATCGTCTGGATCCAAGAATCAAAATCATCCTGTCATTTTTCTACATGGTGGTCATCTTTCTGGTACAGTCCGCACTGCCAATGATCCTGATCGCAGCGACGACCATCCTGTTGATTCTGCTGTCGAGGGTGCCTGTACGCCACATTATGAGCAGTCTCAAACCGATCCTGTTCATTCTGATTTTTGCATTTGTCATCAATCTGCTGACCGTACGCGGCGATCCGCTGCTCGAGATCGGTCCTGTCACGATCTCCGAACAGGGCTTGAATCTTGCCGTCCGCATGGCTGCCCGTCTGACATTCCTGATCCTCAGCACAACACTGTTTCTGACATTGACGACAACGCCGATTCTGGTCGCAGACGCTATCGAGAGCCTTCTGAATCCGCTGCGCCGGATCGGATTTCCCGCGCACGAGATGGCCATGATGATGTCCATCGCCCTGCGCTTTGTCCCTACTTTACTGGAAGAGACTGAAAAGATCATGAAAGCCCAGTCTTCACGCGGCGCCGATTACGACACTGGTGGCCTGATCGCCAAGGCGCGAGGTCTGGTGTCTGTTTTGATCCCGCTGTTTGTCAGCGCATTCAAACGGGCTGAAGAGCTGGCTGTCGCCATGGAAGCGCGCTGCTATCGCGGCGGCGAAGGGCGCACGCGGCTGAAAATCATGCGTTATGAAAAAAAAGACATCACTTTTGCTGCCGTCATGGTTCTTCTTTGCATCGTCATTCTGCTTCTGCAGTATCTCTAAGCGCATCCTGCTTGATCTGCTGTCTGCTGCTGGGCTATAATGAAGACCAGCAATGACCTGGTATGAAGATTTGATCCAGGTCAGGCAGAGCGGGAGGACCATAACGATGAAGTATTATGTCGGCATTGATCTGGGCGGCACAAACATCAAAGCCGGTGTCGTCAACGAGCAAGGTGAAATCATCAGCAAAGACAGCATAAAAACCCTGACAAACCGCGATCAGAGGGATATCATCCGCGATATGGCCCTGCTGGCCCGTCAGGTGACCGAAGACGCAGGTCTGAAGGAAGAAGAGATCCTGGCCATCGGCATCGGCTCGCCAGGAACGCCAAACAACGTGACAGGCACGTTGATCTACGCCAATAACCTGCCTTTTCTGCATGCACCCATGCGCGCAGATATCCGCAAGATCATGGATCGGCCGGTTTATATTGACAACGACGCCAATGTCGCAGCCCTGGCGGAAAGTGTAGCCGGTGTTGCCAGGGGAACCAGCCATTCTGTCACCATCACGCTGGGCACAGGTGTCGGCGGCGGTGTTGTCATCAACAAACGCATCTACAGCGGATTCAACAATGCCGGCTGCGAGATCGGACACATTGTCGTCAAATCGGGTGGCGAGCCCTGCACATGCGGGCGCAACGGCTGCTTTGAGTCTTATGCATCAGCGACCGGCTTGATCCGTGAAACAGAACGCGCTGCCAGGGAGCATCCCGAATCTCTATTAAACACACTCATAGCAGAAAATGGCGGACAGGCCGACGGACGGACCGCTTTTATCGGCATGCGCCGCGGTGATCTGGCATCAGCTGCTGTTGTCGACACCTATATCGAAATGCTGGCAGAAGGGTTGGCCAACGTCATTAACGGCTATATGCCGGAAGTGATCGCCATTGGTGGCGGTGTCTGCAATGAAGGCGATGCTTTGCTGGTGCCAGTTCGCGAAAAAGCGATCGAAAGGGCATATCTGGGTGAAGGCGTGCCACAGCCGAAAATATTGCTGGCGGAAATGGGCAACAACGCAGGTATTGTCGGTGCTGCCATGATGGCGGCCAACTGCCTGGAAGACGGATTGGCCGGTTGATGGCAAACCAATGCTAGAAAACGGCAGGAAGCGTCTGGCCATATTGACTGAGTATGACGGCAGTGCCTTTTTTGGCTGGCAGATTCAATCCGCGCACAGAACCGTGCAGCAAGTTCTGCATAAAGCCCTGATCCGGTTAACCGGCGAAGACGATCTGAACCTGATCGGGTGCAGCAGGACGGATACCGGCGTTCATGCCAGGGGCCATGTCAGCCACTTCACAACCTGCTCGCGTATTCCCGTCGATCGCTGGCCGCTGGCCTTAAACAGCGTTTTGCCTGTCGATATCTGTGTCCATGCTGCAGCAGAGGTGCCAGATGATTTCAATGCGCGCTACGCAGCCCGCGGCAAAGTGTACAGCTATCAGATCTGGAATCATCCTGTCCGGCCGGCGATCGATCGACGTCGTGTCTGCCATGTGCCGGGACAGCTCGACCTGACAGCGATGGCAGGGGCATTGTCACATCTTGTCGGCTGCAGGGACTATCAGGCATTCTGCGATGCAGGCAGTGCAGCCAGGACAACCAGGCGAACCGTTGAACGCGTCAGGCTGACGGCGTGGGGTCCGGAGATCCGGTTGTATTTTCAGGGTGACGGCTTTTTATACCACATGGTGCGCATCATGGCCGGAACACTTCTGGCTGTCGGTCAGGGTAAGCTGACAGCAGAGAGAATCGATGCTATCATTCAATCAGGAGACAGGAGACTGGCTGGCAAGACCATGCCGCCGCAAGGGTTGTGCCTCGAACACGTATTTTATCAGCCGGAATTGTTCGGCACATGGCTGGAGCCGGCTTTGAGGGAAGGTGAATTCAATGTACAGTATGCGCTGGAATGACCGCACCAATATGAGCATGCTGACCGATTTTTATGAGCTGACCATGTCGAAGGGCTACCTGCAGCATGGCCTGGCAGATACGGTTGCCTGGTTCGACCTGTTTTTCCGGTCGATACCGGAGGATGGCGGCTATGCAGTGATGGCCGGCGTCGAGCAGATGATCGACTATCTCAAAACACTGCAGTTTACCGAAGACGATCTCGACTTTCTGTCATCAACCGGTCATTTCGATGATCAGTTTCTCGACTATTTGCGGCATTTCAATTTCAGCTGCGATATCTGGGCTATTCCCGAAGGGACACCCATATTCCCGAACGAACCGATTGTCAAGGTCCGCGGCCCCCTGATCCAGGCGCAAATGATCGAGACGATGCTGCTCGTGACAATCAACCACCAGAGCCTTATCGCTACCAAAACATCGCGTATTGTCCGCGCAGCCCAGGGACGGCCGGTCTTTGAATTCGGCGCCCGGCGCGCCCAGGGATATGATGCTGCTGTTCTGGGTGCAAGAGCGGCCTATATCGCCGGAGCCAGCGGCACATCGTGCACGATCTGCGGTCAGCATTTTGGCATACCGCTGGTCGGAACCATGGCACACAGCTGGATCCAGGCATTTGATGCGGAGTATGACGCATTCTGCACTTATGCCCGCTCATTTCCTGAACAAACAGTGCTTCTTGTCGACACCTATAACGTCCTTAAGTCCGGCGTGCCCAACGCCATTCGGGCAGCCAAGGATGTTCTGGAACCAGCCGGCCACAGGCTCCGTGGCATCCGGATCGACAGCGGCGATCTGACCTATCTGACAGTCAGATCAAGAGAATTGCTTGATCAGGCTGGCCTGCACGACTGCCGGATTACAGTCAGCAACGCACTCGATGAATACATCATTCGTGACCTGATTCAACAAGGCGCTGCGATTGACGCATTTGGTGTTGGTGAACGGCTGATCACATCCCGCGCAGAGCCGGTGTTCGGCGGTGTTTATAAACTGGCTGCAATCGAACGGGACGGCCAGATACTGCCGCGCATGAAATTCTCGGAAAATGCGGGGAAGATCACCAATCCATGCAATAAGGAGGTCTGGCGATTCTATGACAGATCGACCGGAAAAGCGATCGCTGACCTGTTGTCACTGGCAGACGAGACCATCGATTCCGACGAACCTTATGAATTGTTTGATCCGCTGCACACATGGAAACGCAAGGTCGTCACGAATTTCAGCGCCAGACGGCTTCTTGAACCCATATTTGCCAAGGGCAGGCTGGTGTACGATCGCATCGACATCGAAGACATCCGTAATTACTGCGCGCGTGAAACAGACCTTTTGTGGGATTCGTTGAAGCGGTTCGAGAATCCTCAGGCATATTTTATCGACTTATCGCAAAAACTGTGGGACACAAAAGACGCGCTGCTCCATGCCAACAAACAGCCCCTTAGGTAATAAAAAATCAAACAACTGAACAATCGAAAGGAAACGATCATGACCAATCAAGAAACCAACGAGAACGGAACAACAAAAGCCATTCTGACGATGACCGATGGCAGTCGCATTGTCCTGCAACTGGAACCGGACCATGCGCCGATCACAACAGACAATTTCATCAACTTGGCTGAAAAAGGCTTTTACGACGGATTGATCTTTCATCGGGTGATACCTGGATTCATGATCCAGGGTGGCTGCCCCGATGGCACCGGCATGGGCGGGCCAGGCTACCAGATCAAAGGCGAGTTTAAAACGAACGGCGTCGCCAATCCGATTCGCCACCAGCGGGGTGTCATCTCCATGGCCAGGGCCATGCACCCGGATTCAGCCGGATCGCAGTTCTTCATCATGCACCGCGACGCACCGCACCTTGATGGCCAGTATGCCGCCTTTGGCCATGTCATCGAAGGTTTGGATGTGGTTGACCAGATTGCATCAGTGCCAACCGGACGCCAGGACAGGCCGGTCACGGATCAGAAAATCCAGTCGATTGTCATTGAAAGGTAGAGTGATCTCCATGAAACAGCCAGAAAACGGGCTCGATTATCGTGAAGTGCTTCGCCATACCGGTTCGGTCGACC
>JAWSUP010000005.1:10734-27724 GCA_033549405.1 Bacillota bacterium
CCTGCAATTGACAGAAGGCAGCGGCGCCGGTATCCGCCTGATTGAAGTCTGCACAGCAGCCGGGTTGCGGGCGGTCTTCTGCGAAAACCGCGCGCTAGACCTGTATGAATTGCATTACAAAGGGACCAACATCGGTTTCCTCAGTAAAAACAACCTGATCAATGATCGGGTCCGGCCAGTCGGCGGCGCTTTCACCAACACCTGGCCTGGCGGCCTGCTGGCGACCTGCGGCTTGCGCAATACAGGTCCGGACTGTGACATAGAAGGCGAATATCACCCGCTGCACGGTCTGATTGGCGGCGTACCCGCAGAACAGGTCGCCATTAAAGCTGATCCGGAACAAGGCATGCTGGAAATAAGCGGGCAGATGCGCGAATCAGCCCTGTTTGGCCATAACCTGCTGTTGCAGCGCAGGATCACCATCCCGCTTCAGGGATCTTCGATCTTCTGGCACGACACGGTGCTCAATCAGGCCGCAGAACCAGAACCCCTGTTTTTACTGTATCATTTCAACTTTGGTTATCCGTTTCTGGCCCCGAATCTGCAACTGCATTTTCCGCCCGGCCAGGTGCTGCCGCGGTCGTCTGAAGCAGAAAAGGGATTGACAGAATATGCTCAAATCAGCGAGCCGATCGATGGTTATGCTGAGCAGGTCTTTTTCCATCTGCAGCTGCCGGGCAGCGCACCGGAAGAAACCGTTCGCCTGGTTCGATCTGACTTGCGCATGGCGGTCTCGTTGACCTGGTCACGGGCAGAACTGCCCTGGCTGATCCAGTGGAAATCGATGAAATCCGGCGACTATGCCCTGGGTATAGAACCCAGCACCAGCAAAATCCGAGGTCGCGACCTCGAACTGCGTGAAGGCTATGACCAGATCATCAAGCCATTCGATAAATGGCATTACCACCTGCGCCTCGAAGTCGAGAACCTTACCTGAACAAACTTAGCAAGTATATAAAGCATCGGGGGACGCTTCCAGAGTGCTCGGGGGACGCTGCCAGAGTGCTGGTACGGGGCAGCCTAATTCGGCGTATCTTTCTTCACCACTTTTTTGAACCGGTGCCTGAGCAAAAATACATTCAGAACAAATGCATAAACCGCACAGATGATCAAGGTCAAAATCAACATGTTCATCGACTGAGGCGCCAGGCCTATCAACAATAACATGGGGAAACCCAAAACGATCGCCATCGAACTGCCAATGACCAGATTATTGGATGCAGGCGTTCTGAATGCCGGATCAACTTCGCGCAGCAGCAGGATACCGGTGCTGACCGTGCCGGTCAGCATGCCGTACATAGCCAGCATACCCTCCAGGTAGTAGTTGGGGTACAGTTCTCGGGCCATACGCTTGACATAATAAAACGTAAAGAAACCGCCAATCGTTGTAATGGCCAGAAACGGAACCCACAAATCGCGCAGATCTTCAATCTGGATCGCACAAATGCTGGCAAAAATCATGATATCAAAAGCACTGCCTGAGATCCTGTTCAGCATGTAATTGTTGGTGTATTTGCGATTCATCAGCTTTGTTCTGCGCAGACCGGCCAAAATAGCGCGCAAACCCAAAGCCAATGATGAACCGATCAGGAAATTGAAGCCCCAGACCAGCGGGATGATCGATTTGCGCATGCCAGCCAAAGCCGGCGTTACAGTAAAAAGGTGAGTAAGACCCAAAGCGAAAAGGTAGGTTGCCAGATAAACCAGAAGAACCAGGGCGACCTGAATCGTAAACTTGTCAACAGCTTCGGTCAGGGGAATCTCTCCCTGGTCGGCAACCGGTTCCTGAACCCGATCGATCCGCAGTAATTCTTCATTATCGACGGATGAACGCTTTCTCCTTGCCAGTATATTGAGATAAAGGATGCCGCCGATGCTGGCCCAGAGCATGCCCATCGTCGCAACAGCCAGACCAAAGGAAGCGCCGCCAACAAAGCCATACGTTTGCTCATACGTATTGCCGACATTGTATGCCTGCCCCGGACCCTGCCCGAAACCCATCGGCAAGATCAGTCCGCCGGCTGTGAACAAGCCCGGCAGAACCGTTTTGCTCAGGATCAGCATCACAACAATGCCGATGATGCCCTGCAGCAGGTAATTACTGACAATGAAAGCGCCACTGTTCACACCATCTCTGGCCAGCTCTTTGCTGCGGGCACGTTCGCTGCGGGCCGGCGCACGCAGACCCAGAGCGATAAATCCGATGGCCGTCATGTGATAGGTGACACTTTCTAAAAAAGCCGTATCAAACGGCAGCCAGCCCATCTGACGCAAAAACAGGGCGATGAATCCGCCAATGACAGCAGTAGGCAACAGAGACAGTCGCAAAGGCTTGATCTTGCGGCGCATCAGGTTGCCGATCAGCATGACCATGCTGAGCAACCCCAGCTGGATGATCATGTGCCAAAGCGCAGTATTAGATGCTGAGAAATCCATAGGGTTCTCCTTTCAATTGCTGCTGCAGCAGATGAAAAACAAGTACATATTTATAGGCAGAACGACGGGTCTGCGAACGGATCTCCCAAACGACATCATCTCGCGTTGTAAATTGCAGTGTCAATTGGCCATGGACGATTATACGTGAAATAGACGCGACATGAAAGCTGTAGTCGGCTTTATCCTCATTCACCTGGCCAGCCTTTCCCTCATCTGCTTGGCCTATCTTTTCATTGTTCTCGTGATCTGCCTTTGGGTCGGCCTTTCCCTCATCTGCGATAAAGGCCAATCGATCCGCATACAGAAGAAGACTTCCCGTGGCCATGACCTGTGACCGCGCAGCTCGCTCTGTCAAGACTAATTTTTGTCCCCGATCAACAAACAGAGGTTTATGACCTGTCGCATCCAGGGCCTGGTTGTCGAAAAGCAGTTCAGGCAGAATTTTTCGCTGCCATTGGTCCCAGACTGCGATATTGTCCAGAAAGAGGCCGTCAGACCGCTGCTGCACCGACCAGCTGTCAAGCGGCTCGAAAAAGCCCAATTCAGTGTAACGGACCGCCAGACCGCATGTGCAATGGAATCGATCGTCCGCACTGCTGAGTGTTGCCAGGCTATGGCACCTGGGACAGACAAATAAAGTGAGCTCCAGTGTCTCGGCCAGTCGGCGGCCGCGATACGGGATCTGAAGACGCCGCTGCTGTTCAAACGGATCGACCTGCAATGCTTCGCAGATTAATTGATACACTTCTTCAGCTGATAGCGAGGCCAGTTCATCGGGTTCTATGCAACGGACAACCTGTCCTTGCATGAACCCTTTGCGCCGGTATAACGCCCAGCGGGGCGTTGTCAGATAACCGCCATCCAGGCGATAGAGTATCAGGGTGCATTTCAGCTGCTTGATCAGCTTGCCCGTCGATGGTGGTATGTGCATTGTCTGGCCGCTGAAAGAGCGGTTCCCTTCGGGGAAAAGGCCGATAAGGCCGCCGGACTGGATGATCTCCCTGATTTGGCGCAGTGCGCGCAGATCCAGCTGTGATTTGACGATTGGGATTGGGGCGACCAAAAACCGGATGACCGCGCTGACAATGCCGAGGCGAAAGATATGGTCGCTGGCGACAAAAAAGATGGGCCGTCTGAAACTCAGTGCCATAAAAAACGGATCCATCGCTCCATTGTGATTAGCCAGTATCATTGCCGCCTGACCTTTCCGAAGTTTCGGCGCAGGCAGCGCTGTATAATGATAGGACAGGCGGGTAAACAAACGAAATACGGGTCGCAATAAAGTATAGACAACCTGGTATCTGCGCTTGATCATGGCATCGATTCTCCTCTGCGTCCCAGTCTTTGATCTCACGCCTGAATGCTGACGAGATGCTCATAAAGGTGACAGATACAGTATAATAGATAGATAACGACATGACACGGGTTTTTTATGTGATATTTTTCGACTATGAGTCCGAACCGACTGGAATTCATCAGGAGGCAAACGCAATGAAAGATCAGGTGCTGAACCTGCTCAGGCAGCAAAGGGAATACCGATCGGGGGCAGAAATCAGTGCGTTACTCGGCGTATCGCGTACAGCTGTCTGGAAGATGATCAATCAGCTTCGCCAGGATGGACATCTCATCGATGCTGCGACCAATCGCGGTTACCTTCTGATCCGCGAAGCAGACATCCTGTCACAACAGGCTGTTCTAGAGGCGCTGCAAGACCACAGGCTGGACCCATGGATCTCACAGGTCTTCTATCTGCCGACTGCCGACTCGACTAACCTGATGGCCAGGAGAGCTGCAGATATCGGTGCTCCGGACAAGAGTCTGTTTATTGCCGGCCATCAGCAGTATGGCCGGGGACGCCGGGGTCGCACCTGGATTTCAGATCCTGAGCTGAACCTGACCTTCTCACTGCTGCTGCGTCCGGCTGCCCAGCCGCAAGATCTGGCGCCTGCGACGCTTTTTGCCGGTCTGTGTACAGCTGTCGCAATGAATGAGCTCCTGGCAGAACAGGGCACGACACAACCCTGTCCAGATCCTGTAACTGCAGAAAATCTGGCCAGTCTATCCATACTCATCAAATGGCCGAATGATCTGGTGTCCGCCCGCAGCGGCAAAAAAATCTGCGGGATCCTCACGGAGATGATTGTAGAGGAAAATCAGGTCGTCGCGTTGATTGTTGGTATCGGCATCAATCTGAACAGCAATGTTTTTCCGCCCGAACTGCAGCCATCTGCTACATCAGTGCTCCTGGAATTTGCAACAAACCTGCGGCGCATCGACGTACTGTGCCAGGTGGTCAGTCAGTTTGCCAGGCGGTATCACGAAATGACGAATCAGCAGAGCTGGCTTGGACAATATCGTCAATACTGTCAGACACTGGGCCGTCAAGTGCGAATTTTGACGGCAGATGGTCAGGAGCAGTTGGGCGAGGCAATCGATATCGACGCAGAAGGGGAACTGGTCATCATCGATGCAGCCGGACAACGCAAAATCGTACGCTCTGGAGAAGTGTCGGTCCGCGGCTTGTCTGGTTATGCGCCAGAGGATCCGTGACGGAATGATCATTTCTTTCGAAAAATGAACAAGTATTATTCGGAGAAAGACCTGCTGATCGCTTAATAATCCTTATTGTCAACCATAATGGCATAAAATCGGAAATGCGGTTGACAATTAAACCACCCATGCTATAATACCGGCATGTATGCAGAGAAGGACAGTGACATGCGCAATAAGATCCGCGACATGACCATCATCGCACTATTTACCGTGCTGGCCATCATCGGCGGCAAAATAGTCATACCTGTCAACGTCATCCCGTTTACCCTGCAGACGGCTGTCTGCTTTCTCACGGGTATCGTTTTAGGTTACAAACGCGCCTTGCTGGCACAAGGCCTCTATCTTTTTATGGGCCTGGCCGGCATCCCTGTTTTTGCTGCAGGCGGCGGTCCGGGATACATCCTGCAACCTTCATTCGGCTACTTGCCCGGCATGTTGCTGGCAGCAGGACTGATCGGATTTCTGGCAGATAAAACAGATCCGCAACGCGTCGCGCTCAGCAGATTCTCAGCCGTTGCCATCAATTTGGCCGGCCTTCTTGTCATCTATTCATGCGGTGTCGGTTACCTTTATCTGTTGCGTAATATCCTGGCTGCGCAATCAATATCAATGCTGCGCGCACTTCAGGTCGGGATGTTGCCATACCTGGTGACGGATACGGCCTACGCGGTCGCAATCGCCATGGCGGCGCCTTTACTGCGGCGCATCACCCGCCCATACTTAACAGCCCTTAAGTAGACTGATTCTGCAAGTATGACACTCGCGCGAATCGGCAGCCTGATGTAAACCAACGATTAAACAGCCCCTAATACACGATGCGCCTCAGCCAGTTTCTCGATAATCGGAATATTCTGAGGGCACAATGGCTCACAATGTCCACAGGACACGCATTTGGACGCATCCTTTTCTCTATTCATCAGATTCTGATAGCTTTTGCGGCTGTTTGCCAGGTCATCATAGATGAAAGCCTGGTTGTAGAGGCGAAAGACTTCAGGTATGGAAACACCGGATGGACAAGGCATGCAGTAATCGCAGCCAGTGCATCCCACTTTGATTTTTTGTCGATACAGGCTTTGAACCTGGCTGACCAGCTCCTGCTCTGCTGCGGTCATCGAATCAGGCCTGGCATCAGAAAAAATCCGGATATTATCCTTTAGCTGCTCCATGGTGCTGACACCGCTCAGGATCACCTTGACCTGCGGAAAATTGTACAGCCAGCGGAAAGCCCACTCAGCAGGGCTCCGTCGGATCTTCGCCTGATCCCAGACCGCCTTGATATCAGCAGGGACCTTTTGTGCCAGCGCGCCGCCGCGCAGTGGTTCCATAACCACGACATCTATGCCGCGCTCCGCAGCATAGAACAGACCTTCCAGGCCCGCCTGATAATGCTCGTCAAGCAGATTCAGCTGAATCTGGCACATATCCCAGGCATAACTGTCAATGATCTCCTTGAATAGAGGAATCTGATCATGGAATGAAAATGCAGCATGCCTGATCTTGCCGGATTGTTTGGCACGATCAAGAAAATCAAGTATGCCAAGCTTTTTAACCTTGTTCCAAGTACCCACACTTAGCGCATGCAGCAGGTAAAAATCGATATGGTCCGTTTTCAGCTTCTGGAGCTGCTCATCTAAAAGCTTATCAAAGTCTTCATACTTCTTGGTCTGCCAGACAGGCAATTTTGTAGCCAGCAGAACTTTTTCGCGATAGCCGTCCAGCAATGCCTTGCCCAGGACAAGTTCGCTGACGCCCTGATGGTAAGGGTAAGCAGTATCAAAATAGGTCACACCATGATCGGCTGCATATCGGATCATGCGGATCGCCTCATCCTCATCAACAACGCTGCTGCCATCCGGTTGAACCCGCATTGGCAGGCGCATGCAACCAAAACCAAAAACCGATGCCGTCAATTCATTTTTTCCAATTTTACGATAATCCATATTTGTCCTCCTGATTCATATTGACACTATACCATACTCGCTATACTATATAAAGTAGTTACATTATAGTCATATAGTTTCCAATAAGTAACTAATAGACTTCTGTACGTATCATAATATTTGGATGGACCTTCTATACATCGACCGAACAGTCATAACACATACGTGCTTTTAGCAAGAGAACAGGATGGAATAAATTGATGGATAAAAGTAAATTGCGGACAACAACCACTCTTGAAGAACATGAATCAATCCAGGAAGTCACCGGGGAAGACCTGGAAAGCACCAGCATAGACCAGATTAGCTCCAGCGTGGACCAGGTTAGCAACTGTGAAGATCCAGAAAATGACGCGTCTTCTGAGTCAACCACAGTTCATATCACTTGCTCAATCGAGAAAGCACTCGATGTTCTGGGCGGAAAATGGACTTTCTTGATCATCAGGGATTTGTTTGATGGTACCAGGCGCTTTGGCGAATTACGCCAGTCTTTATGCGGCGTCAGTCCCAAAACCTTGTCGGCACGTTTGCGTGATCTGGAGAAAAAGAACATTGTTATCCGAAAAGCCTATGCGACCGTCCCGCCGACAGTCGAATACAGTCTGACAGAGAAGGGAAGAAGCCTGAAGCCTATCATCAAGGCCATGAAAATCTGGGGTGCCCAATGGGGTTGAGCATTTACATCAAGCAAGTAAGTCCGTGATACAAGAACACATGTGTCCACGAATCAAGGACATTCATATCGTATACAGTTCTGGTATTCTAGCGACTGCCTGCAATCGCAAGTGATAGAATCCATATGAATGCAATGAGAAAACGACCTATATAGAAGCTTATAGGCTATAATACATTCAAATATCATTTATTTGCATCATTGCACTTGATATCTTGATGTCAGTTTGCCATAATGAAATAGTACACCATAGGCGGATTAGTTGACGTTCGCTGTTGCGAGAGGTGGTCTTTTCATGGACATGATGTATGCAATTGTCAAAGAAAAAGCAGAACCTGGCCTGTGGCTTAAAAAGGTTCCACTGCCAATGGTCGGCAAAAACGATATCAGGATAAAAATCCGTAAAACATCAATTTGCGGTACAGATGTGCATATTTATGAATGGGATGAATGGGCCAGGCAGACAATACCGACTGGTACAATCATCGGTCATGAGTTTGTCGGTATTATCGACGCTCTGGGCGAAAATGTCAGCGGATTTGAGCTCGGCGAACGCGTCTCCGGAGAAGGCCACATCGTCTGTGGTTTTTGCCGTAACTGCCTGGCAGGAAGACGTCATCTATGCAAAAACACCAGCGGTGTCGGTGTCAACCGCGACGGAGCCTTTGCTGAATACCTGGTTTTGCCGTATACCAATGTCTGGCGCTGCGCGCCGGATCTCGATGATGATATCGTATCCTGCTTTGACCCGCTGGGTAACGCAACCCATACGGCCTTGACATACGATATTGTCGGCGAAGATGTACTCATAACCGGCGCCGGGCCGATCGGGATCATGGCCTCTGCCATCTGCAGGCATGTCGGAGCCCGCCATATCGTTGTCACAGATGTCAATGACTACCGCCTCAGCCTGGCGGCTCAAATGGGTGCGTCACGGGCTGTGAATATCAACCGCACATCCTTGAAGGCCGTCATGGATGAACTGAAGATGAAAGAAGGGTTTGACGTCGGTCTGGAGATGTCCGGCAATCCTTCTGCTTTTAATGACATGATCCAGGCCATGTATCACGGCGGTAAAATCGCCCTGCTCGGCATCCCCAAACAAGACACACGCATCGACTGGAATAAGGTTGTTTTTAACGGTCTGACCATCAAAGGCATCTACGGCCGTGAGATGTATGAAACCTGGTACAAGATGACAACGATGCTGCAAAGCGGCCTTCATATAGAACCGGTCATCACCCATCATTTTCCCATGCATGCCTACGAAGAAGGCTTTGCCATCATGCAGTCCGGGCTCTCAGGAAAAGTCATCCTGGACTGGCAAAATGTGGACTGATCCAAAAATGTTGTATCACAATGCATACAAGCAAGCACAAAACAAGAAGCCCTGTAAACAGGCATGAATCCGGAGGTGACAAGATGAAATCTGCATATCAGATCTACGATACGATTCTGACTGAGATTGCGGCAAAAGGGCTGCTTAAAGCAGAAAGAGTATTGTCCGGTCCACAAGGCGCCGTGATAAAGCCGATCGGACAAAAGTCAGTGCTCAATCTATGCGCCAATAATTACCTCGGTCTGGCTAACGACCCGCGCGTCATTGAGGCTGCCCGCGACAGTTTTACACAATGGGGATTCGGCCTGTCCTCCGTCCGGTTTATCTGCGGCACACAAGACCTGCACAAACAGCTCGAAACAGCTGTCAGCGACTTTCTTGGCATGGAAGATACAATCTTGTACTCCTCGTGTTTTGACGCCAACGGCGGCCTATTTGAAACGCTGTTAACAGATGCAGATGCTGTCATCAGCGATGAACTGAATCATGCCAGCATCATTGATGGCATACGCTTGTGCAAAGCAAAGCGCTACCGCTATCACAATAATGACATGGATGACCTGCAGCGGCAGATCACCGCTGCCAGAGAAAACGGTGCCAGACTGATCCTGATCGCTACAGACGGCGTCTTCTCGATGGACGGCACAATGGCCAACTTACCAGTGATCTGTGATCTGGCGGATGAGCATGACGCACTGGTCATGGTCGATGATAGCCACGCAGTTGGTTTCATCGGACCTAATGGGCAGGGAACACCGGAGCATTTTGGTGTTTCCGGTCGTGTCGATATACTGACCGGGACCTTTGGTAAGGCCCTGGGCGGCGGCAGTGGCGGTTATACAAGCGCCAATCGGACGATTGTTGATTTGCTTCGCCAGCGCAGTCGACCTTACCTGTTTTCCAATACATTGGCTCCTGTCATTGCAGCCGCAACCCTGGAAGTCCTGAAGATACTCAAGGCCGATCCAGGTATCCGCCACAGACTTCAGGACAACACGCGCTTGTTCAGATCTTTGATGGTGAAGGGCGGCTTTGATCTCATCCCGGGTGATCATCCGATCATTCCAGTCATGATCTATGACGAGGCTAAAACACTGCGCATTGCTGAGCACCTTCTGGAAAAGGGTATCTATGTGATCGGATTTACCTATCCTGTTGTTCCATTGGGCAAAGCGCGCATCCGCACGCAAGTGTCAGCCGAGCACACACCAGAGCAATTGGCTTTTGCCGCACAATGCTTCAAAGAAGTCTGTAATTAAAAAACCGGCTCCCGCGTGGGAGCCGGTTTGAGACTAGATCCAGAATTATCGACCAGACAGAATCTTACAGATTTCCATCTTTCTTGGCCATGAAACGAACCAGGTCGACACAACGGTTGCTGTAACCCCACTCGTTGTCATACCATGAAACGAGTTTAAAGAAACGCTTTTCACCCTTAAGGTTGTTTTGCATAGTTGCCAGGCTGTCATAGATGGAAGAACGGTCATCATGGATGAAATCTGTTGAAACCAGTTCCTCTTCCGAATAGCCGAGGTAACCTTTCAAATAAGTCTGGGAAGCTTCTTTCAACTTCGTGTCGATTTCTTCAATAGAAGTGTCCCGGGCGGCCGTGAAGGTCAGATCAACAACAGACACAGTCGGCGTCGGAATACGGAAGGACATGCCGGTCATTTTTCCCTTGACCTGCGGCAGCACTTCACCTACAGCCTTGGCTGCACCGGTGGTCGACGGAATGATATTGATGGCGGCTGCACGCCCGCCGCGCCAGTCTTTCTTGGATGGGCCATCAACAGTCTTCTGGGTCGCTGTGTAAGAATGAATGGTGGTCATCAATCCCTTTTCAACGCCAATGCCTTCTTTAAGAACGACATAAACCAGCGGAGCAAGACAATTGGTGGTACACGAAGCATTTGACACGATCTGATGTTCAGAAGGTTCGTACTCATTTTCATTCACACCCATAACGATGGTTTTTACGCCACCTTTGCCAGGCGCAGAAATGATGACCTTCTTGGCGCCGGCAGCCAGATGGCCGGAGGCCTTCTCACTATCGGTGAACAGTCCGGTTGACTCGATAACATACTCGACACCCAGCTGGCCCCAAGGGAGTTCCGCAGGACTACGCGTTGCCATGACACATTTGACTTTGTTCCCACTAACCACGAGTGTATCGTTTTCAGATAGATCAGGGCTGCTCTTCTCTGTAGTAACCGGGTGCTTGAATTTGCCCTGTGTTGAATCGTATTTCATCTGGTAAGCAAAATAATCAGCGTCCGTAGAAATATCTACAACCGCCACTACATCAATTTCCTTGCCAAGCAATCCCTGATCACAGATCGCCTGGAAGACCATACGGCCGATACGACCAAAACCGTTGATACCAACTTTGATAGCCATGCTACATCCTCCTGATTTATACCCTGCAAAGGGTTATTTAACACTTAATCATTATAATTCTATCCGAAATTCACAGAAAACACAATGTAAACGTTGTGAATGTGCTGTAAAAATATCTGGCTGATGTCAGCCTCAATCCTGTTGATATGACTAAAAACACCAGTATTGATCATTCTCATAACATAAATCAACACAGAAGATTGATCAAAGCCACACACACTCAAAGAAACGGACAGCTGGAAGTGTCTGCTTTTGTCGCGTTTTGTCGGTCAATGAATCAACCCGGACTGATCTGATCATGTCATAATACAGGCTGACCATCTGATTGCGCAGAACAAGAAAGGAGGTGTCAAAAATCATGTACTTGACCTATCGGTTTCGTATATATCCAAACGAGAGTCAATCTGCGCTCTTGGACAATAAATTTTTACTGGCGCAAACGGCCTACAACCAGCTGGTTGCCTGGCATTATGCATCGTTGCAAAAAGACAAGTCATATGACAGTCAAATTCAAGCACTGCCACCGGTTGGCTGCTCATGCGATCACCTGGCCGATCAGCTCCTGACAGAGACGAACCGTTACAATCTCACTGACCGGTCCATCGTCATCAGTGCGATCCGCTATTTTGTCAGAAACAGAAAAAAAGCAGTCGAGACCCAAATAAGACTTCACTATAAATCGGTAAATAAATCAAAACAGATCTGCAGCTTCAACGCCAAAGGTCAATTAAACCAGATTGGCGATAACTGTCTGCATATAGTTCTCCTGGGCGATCTCAAGACAAGCATGACCCGCAAGGTATTGGGTCGAATCATCAACATCACCATCAGCAAGACTATAACCGGCCGATATTACATCTGCCTATTGGCAAAGAAAGTTGATTCAAAAAAGACACTACTGAAGACGATGCAGAAAAAATCACTCAAAATCGTCGGCGTCGATATGGGTATCAGCCACTTCATCATCCTCTCCGACGGAACAAAGTACGAAAATCCCAGGTTTATGGGGAATCGTTTGAAAAAGCTGCAGCAAAGTCACAGACATTTCAGCAGAAAGGAGAAGAACAGCAAGAACCGCGACAAAGCCAGGATTAGTCTCGCCTGCCAATACGAGCACGTCTACAACCAGCGCAATGGATTCCTGCAGCGCTTATCGACAGAGTTGATCAAAGAATATGACATCATCGCCGTAGAGTCACTGGACATTAAGCACATGATGCACCAATCGCCACTTGCGCGTAAGATCGCAGATGCCGCCTGGCGCCAATTTATCCTGATGTTGCAGTATAAAGCAGAATGGTACGGTAAAATCCTCATCCAGATACCGAGGTATTTGCCAAGCACAAAAAAGTGCTGCCGCTGCCAAACGATCAACAACAACCTAACGCTCAACGACCGGACATGGGTCTGCACCAAGTGCAACACCAGTCATGATCGGGATATCAATGCGGCCATCAACATCCTGGTTGCAGGCACCCGCCAGATAATCAAAAAATGGCCAACTCTTGATCAAGCCGCACTCAAACCAAGCCTGTCAGACAAAAGATAGCCACAACAAAAAGAAGACAAAAAACTACCGCATAGCTTGTGGGAAGTAACGCCTGTGGAGACCAATCAACAGATCGATCGACGAAGCAGGAAAAACCACTCAACCAGACCCGCTGCACTCAAGATATGGCGTAATGACCTCATGCAAGACACAAACCAATTGACTTTTAGATGCCAAGATGTTATATTCTCACTCGTCTGCAGCGACCATATGCCCCAACTATGGAGAGATGGCTGAGCTGGTCTAAGGCGCACGACTGGAAATCGTGTGAACCCTGATAAGGTTCCGTGGGTTCAAATCCCACTCTCTCCGCCACACAAGGCCTTTCAGGGATTATCCCTGAGAGGCCATTGTTGTTTATGCGGCGATTTGCTAACGGTTAACTAACAATGCTTACCGACGATATCTGCTTGCTGCCATAACTTGTTTTGCATGATATCCAACTTTTGCGTTCATAAAGGGAAGAGTATCTTTACCAAATATCTCCTCTTCTGTTTGTCCAAAGGCTCCAAGAAGTTGATTACTCTTAATGACCCTTTTGTTTAATGCATTGTCTGTAGTAATTGATCGAATAGTGGAAAGCTTTTCTAGGACATGCATGACTATTCCAGTTCCCTTAACGATTTCAAGCCTCCCGAGATTTTCAGATGTTTGTGGATCTATTATATCATCATCACTCAATTCGTAAATAATGAATCTGAATCCTAAAAAACTGTGCATTGAGGCGCTTGACATGATCACCGATGCTTCAATAGACATATTGCATGAATTATCAGAACTCCGAGTGGTTGCTGATTCATTTGTTACAGCCTTAATATCCCGGCACCTCTTTTGGAGGAGGAAAAGTTGAGTTGTTGATCAGATCTTGTTTTGTAAGCAGGCTGGCAACTTCGTTATACTCGAGGGTGAAATTTGCTGCTTTTCGCGCGGGAGTCATTGGAGCCTGATTGTTAATCGTAGTCCTCAATCCGCCATTGATCTTTCCAGTCCAAATAGGCCATCTCGCCTTCGAAGCGAACCGGCAGCCAGACATAATCGGCAACCGACGTATTGAGGGTGTGGCTTGATCCGATCGACACATCTATGTCAGGTTTGCTTGCATCCGGATTGAAAACAGCTTCAAACCGTGCGGCGACCTTGTCATAGATACCGGGCGTGCCGGGCAGATCCGGCATCCAGCGGTCAGCCAGGGCTATGTACAAGTCTTTTTTCCATGGGTGCTTGAACACGGATGAGATCTGTGAATTAAATGATGTTTTCGAGGAATCGCCGATGTGCGGATTACCCAGAAGCCGCCACGGACCGTGGAAAAGCTCGGCACAAGCCACTTCGGATGGATTTGGATGATAGCCAGTCGTCCCTGATGTAAAAAGGTAATGCAGGCTTTTCCTGTGAAAATAAGCCGGCGCTTCGCGGACAAACGGCGGGTATTTGCGGGGAAAATGGCTGGAATAGTAGCCGGTCACCTGTGAGTAGTCCCAAGTGAGATCGGCACAGATCAATTCTGTATGAACGCGTTCAAAATAATAGTATGCCTTGCCGTCCGACGGGTTGACGACCAAGTCGAAATCGCCGGCATTCATACCAAGCGGCTGATAGCCTTTGCATACAATCGTATAAGGTCCGAGAAAGTTGTCGGCCACAAGGATCGTTTCTGCCTGGACATGGGTGCTTTCCATGATCTTCAGCCAACAGACGAACTTTTTCGTGAACCGGTTATAGATGATATGTGGCCGGTCCATGCATTTGGACGGATGCAAAGGAGATTCGGCATCGTCCAGATCAGGTGGTATGATAATCCCTTTGTCTACCCAGTTATACAAATCTTTCGATTCATAACAACGGACGCCCCAATGCCAGATGCCGCTGCCTGGCAAGGATTTCTCTTTGTTTTCGCCATACCAGTAGAATGTATCGCCAAGAAAGATGATCGAACCGCCATGGGCCTGAATACGGTTTCCGCTGGTATCCAGCCAAATCTGTCCCGGTAAAAAAGTGCGTGCATGCATTCGAAAAACCTCCTGTAAAGATGCTGGACATCGGCAAGGTGCATCACCATGCCGTAAACCGGTCATAACGGTCATTCTCTCCATCGACTTGCTGCGATATCGCATATAGCGTTGCCGAGGACAGCTCAAGTTGCAGACGGATCTGTTGGCCGACTGGCACTGTCACCATCAAGCCACATTCCGACTGCCAGGTCAATCGAACGCAACCATTGTCACCGGAAATCGGACAGCTGTGTTCGAGATCCATACCCGTGAGAGGTAAACCCGCATCATCCAGGACAGCTGCCCGGACCTGGCCGCCGGAAGCTGCAGCGGCATTGATATAAAAGGAGCCCAGGCCGTTTTTGAATGCCATCGTGACCAGCCCGCCGGTCTTTCCGCCAGTGCTGGCCAGACCGATAAAACGATCCGGAACGATTGTCGCCAGACCCAAACCCGCCCGCTGGGGCAGCAGTTCCCAGTGCCGTGCATGTCGGACCTCGGTTGCAGCATAATAGTACCTGATTTCATGATCCAGAAAAACCGGAGAAGAAGACATTTGGATGTTGCCAGATTCCCAACTGTCCGGCGAACCTTGCGACAGGAACGGCACCCCCTGCATGGCCCGGTGCCAGTTATAGCCAGATCGCGCGTAGGCCAGTTCAGTTTCCTGGATACCGCACATAGTGGACGGATCATCCGGATCGACATGATAGATCCAGAGCGTTCCAAGCTCATAATTGCCATAAGCAGCCGATCCCAGTCCATAGAATTGCGTTAAAGGCGGGTCGCCGGTATCCGGCTCAAAGACCAGCCTGGGTTCGTTGCACCAGTGTATGAAGTCCCATGATTCGCTGCGAAAAACGCGCCGACCTGTGCCAAAAACACGATGATAAGCGACATAGCGTCCATCCGTCAAACGGAGCAAGCCCATCGGGCAATCAGGTCCTGTGGTGATGACCGGATATCGCCAGACAGGTACCCAATTGATGCCGTCGGCACTGTGATAAGCATAAATAGAATTGCCTGGCTTGGCACCGCAAAGCATCTTATATCGCCAGTCTTCACGTGTTTCCTTTTCATCATAAAGGATTGCTGGCCCATGCGGATCACCATCCAGCACAATATTGGTCTTTTGCCCGTCGATCCTGAAAAGGCCCAGTTCCGGCTTCTGCCAATGGATACCATCGTCGCTTTCGGCATAAGACAGATAAAAATGCCATTTTTCATCTATTATGGAGTACCAGATCTGGAAAGGGCGGTCCTTGGCTTTTATAACCGAACCGTACAGGGTCAGGTTTCCCTTTTCCCACGGCAGATCTGCCGCAAACAGGGGATTGTCGCTGTACTTGACGGGCTTTTGCATCACCCGTTTCATGTTTGTTAAAGTCTGCACAGCCTGGTTGTCAAAAAAAAGCAACTTGCGCATTGAAATCTCCTTGACTAAGCCTGCCATCTCTGCTTTCTACTACATCAAAGATTAAAGCACAGCCTGTGCCAACCTGCAACAAAAGTGCATAAGCCAAGAAAAAGTCAATTTATAAAACTCCAGGATAACCAAACTCTGAAGACTTCACCGAAAGCACATGGATATAGATGAGTACCTTACTCGCGTCCAGACCAGCTTCATGGAAACGATCCGCCTGGGCGATGGGCACAAACCGGTAATCGGCAACTGCAGCGAGAATAGCCAGGCGGGCACCAGAACTGGCACCCAGTAAGCACATGCGGTTTTTCTATCAGCAGATCGGTCGTACATACATAACCAGATGTGGCGGATGCTTTAGAAATAGTTCAGATTGAGAGTACGAGTAATCGCTGTACTTAAACAGGTTGTGTTAGAATGAAGTTTAATTGATCAAGCAATCGAGGAGGTTAGCTATGCCAAATGAAACTGTGAATATTGATACATATTTTAAGAGAATAAAATATTCGGGCAAAAAGGATGTCTCCTTTGAAACTCTTTATGGCCTGCACACTGCGCACACATTGAATGTACCATTTGAAAATCTTGATGTTTATTTGGGAAGGCCGGTATCGCTGGATCCGGACTCGCTATATACAAAAATGTGGCTATCGGGTTTAGACAGTAAAGGGTTGCAAAGCACACGAATGTTT
>JAWSUP010000006.1:0-27716 GCA_033549405.1 Bacillota bacterium
ATATTGTTGCGAAGATGTTTCCTGATAAGCTGGCAGATTAATCCGGATGAAGGGATTCTTGCTGGTCTTCAGAGCGGAAAATATCTCATGCCAATCCCGACCTTCTGCACAATGGGTAACCGGATCAGAAGTCATCAGGCCCAGCCGCGTTTGCGGTGAAACATTCATGACCGCTTCACGGATGGTCAAGCCCATGTGTCGCATGGTTTCCAGCGCCGTGTCCAGCCAGATTTTCCGGTAGGGATGGACTGCGCCGGGAGACAGGACACCAGTTACGAATTCCTCGCGCGTGAGTTTCTTGCCGGCTGCTTTGGAAAACAGCGCCATGTGCTTGTCGCAAAAACAGCCGCCCCAGATCAGAGGATGGTGGTTGTGCAGGCGGAAGTCATCTTCCACCCAGAGCACGTTGGGATGGACCCGTTCCGCACAGGTCCGGTATTCCCAGGCCAGGTATTCCAGGAATTGTTCGCATGCCGGGCAGGCAACAGCAGAAGCCTGGTTGCCGAATGGATCCACCATCAGAGTAAAATCCTGTCCCGGTCGCAGTTTACGGCCCCGGTCGGTATGCAGCATCGTTGCCCAGGGATTGATGGATGTGGTGATCCCTTCCCGGGCCAGAATCGGTTTCATTCGTGCTATCAGATCCAGCCACAGGTCCAGTTCCTCGGGGGTATAGTGGCCGCGGTTCAGCTCCTCGCAGTTATAGAAGAACATGACGTCCGTAGTTTTTGACTGGCGGCAAAAAACCAGGAGCTTTTCCAACCGCTCCTGCTCACAAAAACCTGGCTCCATACCATAGCGCAGCATGTAAGTAAATTGACGCTTTTCCATTTGGCATTCTCCTGATCTTCTGTCTTTCTCGACAC
Source organism: Bacillota bacterium (assembly GCA_033549405.1). Lineage (GTDB taxonomy): Bacteria > Bacillota > Clostridia > Saccharofermentanales > UBA5734 > JAAYBY01. The sequence goes on from JAWSUP010000006.1 coordinate 867, forward strand.
CACTATTTTAACAAATACACCCAGAAAGAGGAAACAGGAATACCGCTGTACGTGATAACCGAATAAATTAGAAAATTATGGGGTTGACGCAGCCAGTGTATCTGCAAGACAATGGAAGGGGCATATCTGGATGTATCCCGGGCGGGATTTTCGGGGGAGGTGCTGTTTTGGATAAGTGTGCGGCGTTTTTCGATGTTGATGGTACCATCACGCGTGAAGGTCTGATCACTGAGTTGTTCCGCAAGATGGTCCGCTATGAGCTGATCGATGAAAGCAAATGGCAGCATGAGGTGAAACCGGCTTTTACCCGATGGAACAGGCGAATCGGCGAATATGACCACTACTTGCAAAAGATGGTTGATGTGTACCTGGATGCCGTTAAAAACACCGACGCTTACTTGATTGCATACGTCGCCCACAAGGTGATCGAGCAAAATTACGAGCGTGTCTATACCTACACCCGTGACAGGCTGAAATGGCACCGCCAGCAGGGACACCGACTGATCGCCATCTCTGGATCTCCGATCGAACTGGTGCGGGAGCTGGCACTCAAATACGAAATGGATGACTTTAAGGGCACAGTCTATGAAGTGGGTGCAGACGGCACGTATAACGGCGTGATTCGCCCGATGTGGAATTCAGACAACAAGCGGCAAGCGGTCCTTGAGATGGCCCAAAAATATGGTCTCGATCTGGACTCATGCTACGCCTACGGTGATACCTCCGGTGACTTCAGCATGCTTCGTCTGGTCGGGAATCCCTTCGCCATCAACCCGACCCGCGAACTGCTCCAGAAGATTCTTGACGATGAAACACTCAGCCAGAAAATATCCGTGATCGTCGAGCGCAAAGACGTCACGTACCAGCTTGATGTCACCTGTCTGAACCTGATCTGATACAGGCGCCATATGATTGGCGGATCATAAGAGGTAAGCGATATGCCAAATAGGAAAAATACCGTGGTCCAATGGCCGGAAATCATGCTTCATGGTTTGTTGTTCCTGATCTTCTTCCAGCTTCTGTCTGATTTTGTCGAAGCCATCTATGCCTTTGGCCTTCTTGGCACCAGCATTCCTGCCGAAATCGCTTATGTTCTCTTCTTCTTTGCTCCCCTGATCCTGCTGGTGTTGCCCGGTGGGATTTCCAGATGGCCACTGGTTGTGATTGGCGAACTCATGCTCATCTGCCGCATTGCAGAAGCGATGCTTGATACGCGCGGCAAGCTGATCGTCGCCGGACTCGGTGTTGCCTGTTTTCTTGTGTTCTACCCTTCTTTGCTTTATCTGAAAAGCCAGGCAGGCGACCGCTCTTACAGCCTGAATGCAGGCCTGGGGTTAACCTTTGGTATCGCCTTATCGATCCTCCTGCGCACATTCGGATCCGGTTACGATGTCTCGACCTACGGTTGGTCTCAGGCAATCGGCTGGGTGTTTGTCATGATCGCTGGTTTGCTGCTTTTCAGATTCACAACAAAACGCACATTACCCGGACAGAATCGCAGCGAACAAAATGACGGTGGTTACCGTCGTCTGCCAGCCTGGAAAACCATTCTGTTCTGTCTGGGCATCAGCAACGTTTTTCTCTTTTGCTACTTTATCTGGACGAGCCCTCATGTCATCGCCCGCTGGACAGGTGTGGACCATCTGGTCGTTGTACCCGTCGTAGCCCTGTTTCTGTTCGGGTTTTCCCTGCTGTTCCAGAAGAAGACACACTGGCTGACAAGATTGAAGCCTGCCATCCTGCTGGCCTGGAACACGCTTTTCGTTCTTGCCCTGACCCTGACCATCCTGGCCCATCAAATCAGCTTCCCGCCGTCAGTGGACGCTTATCCTTTAGTTGAACCGGCTGTCACCTGGCTGCACCAGGTCCCCCTGTTTTTCCTGCTGCTGCTTTTCCCGGTGATCCTGGTCGATTTTGTTTTCTTTGTGCATGTGCTCATCGACGGAAAACCGTCGAGCCGCTCTATTGGCGCCGGCTTCAGCGTGGGTTCATTCTACTTGTTCCTGATGGTGTTTGCCCAGGTTTTTACAACCGTTTACGACTATATCCCTGTTGTAGGGCCTTTTTTCCGGGACAAGTTTTACCTGGTCTTCCTGGCAGCCGGTATTGTGCTGATTCTGCCAGTCCTGTTCATTGGACAAAGCAGGCCGGTTGCTGCGGAGACAGTCAGTGGGAAAGGCGATACAAGCCGCAGAATGGCACCTGTCATGCTGGCCCTGACCTTTGTGATCACTGTCGCCGGTGTTATTCTCACTGGCGCAAAACCGGCTCAATCACAGCAAACACCAACACCCCTGAAAATCATCACCTATAACATCCAGCAAGGATACAACGAAAATGGCATGAAGGCATTCGATCAACAACTCGAATTGTTTCGGTCATTCGACGCCGACATCATCGGCCTGCAGGAATGTGACACTGCCAGGATCGCCGGCGGCAATGCCGATATCGTCAAATACCTTGCCGACAATCTCGGGATGTACAGCTATTATGGCCCGAAGGTTGTTACCGGAACATTCGGCATCGCCCTGCTTTCGAAATATCCGATCGAGGACCCGCAAACGGTTTACCTGTACAGTCTGGGCGAACAAACCGCGTTGATCGATGCGCGTATAACTGTCGGCGAGAAGACATGGAATATCTTCGTCACGCATCTGGGGAACGGCGGTCCGATTATCCAGCAGGAAGACGTTATGAAAGTCGTCAACGGCAAAGAAAACGTGATCTTGATGGGGGACTTCAATTTTCGCCCGGATACAGCGCAGTACCAGCTGACAACCAGCACACTGGCCGACTCCTGGCTGCTCAGATGGCCGCAAGGTAATGAAGGCCAGGGCATCGACCCTGCCCGAAGAATCGATCACATTTTTGTTTCGCCGGACATCCGTGTCATTGAATCCACATATCTGCCTGGCCCGCAGTCCGATCACCCGGCTATGGTTACTGAAATCGAGTGGTGAGGGCTGTTAAGAAGTTATTACTTAACAACCCTTAGTCGGACTAAGGCTATCGTCTATCCCGCATGCCTGAATTTTTCGTATCGGATTGACAGCCGTTCCCTAAGGCTATGATTTGAATACGACTTCTCCCGACTCCTTCATGATGATCTCCATGAACGGCCACTCATCATGAATTGGCTCCATATTGTTGTCTAGCCTGACTCTCTCAAGAACGACCTGATGGATCAAGCCATAACTGTCGGTTGCCAGGACTGACAAAGTCAGGGCCTGTCCGGCTGTGAAGGCGAATGTTTCTTTGATCGCCTGGTATTGTCCTTGCGTATCGATCGGGTTCTCCGATAGAATTGTTCCGTCCAGGTCTACGACATACCGGGCATTCTCTATAGTATTTGTTTCGCTCGTCGGTTTAAACTGCATAAATATCTGTCCATCCCAGGTGTAGGTGCCTGAAGTGGCATTCTGATCCCTGTGGTATCCTGTCTTGCCCATACCCTCAAAATGTGCATCTACATCCGGTAACACCCTGCTGCGCAGATTACTAACGACAGCCAGCGTTTCCGTTTTCTCGGTCCCGTCGGCGACCAGAACAAACATTGCCTGGAATAATTCGAAGATATTGACCTGAAGGGTCGCCGAGTATGCAGGGCCATTCCGGATCATCTCAGTGCTTTGACCCGATACATGGAGGATTGCCCGGGCGCCGGTTTTTACTTCTTTTGGAATGACAGTAAAAGTGACGGGTATGGTCAGCGTTTCCTGATCCAGCATGCCGAACGAATAATCGAAACCTTCGATCAGGCTGTCCTGCTGGTTCAGCAGATTTTCAATGCGGGAATAAAGGCTGCTGATCTGGCCTGACTGCGATGAAATCAGGCTCGATAGCTGGTTTTGGGTATTCTGCAAGTTGTTTTTCAGACTGCTGATCCGGCTCAGCGACAGGATCTGCAGGATAACCAGCAGGGCCAGTAAAGCAGGTAAAGCATATTTTTTCATCAGTCGCTCCCTCTGTTGACAACCAACCGGCCAGATAGCGGATTTCCAGCTTCTGGCATCTGCTTTGGCTATAAGTTTTTTCAAGTCATTTCAAAAGGTATTATACCACTCTGCCTTGCAGGCGCAATCAGTGCTTTGTCACATGATTTGTCTTTGATTGTTCCTTGGTTATTGTCACCGCGTTGCATCACATTGTATAGTTACCGTAGGCTGTATTCGATGCATCACGTAAGTGTTACCATAAGAGCGTCGGATCTAAAATGCTCCGCGACGGAGGGTAAGATAATGGCGATGAGCTACAAATCCTACATGGATGAAATTGAAAAACGCCTGCATGCAATGACCATTGATGAGCTCCGGCAGCTGATCCTGCATTGGGCTGAGCAAAAAAAGCCAGAGGGGCGGCGTTTCTTTCTTGATCAGTTGAAAAAACCACCGGAAGACAAATCGTCGATCAATGTCGACCTGTCGGTTATCGACGCGGTCAGGGAATTCTGTGCGCGGATCAGCGATGGCGAATACCTTGACGAAGAAGAATGGCAGGATGACGAGTTTGATGGTGTGGCAGGTGATGAAAGCTGGGTTGAGGAAATGGACGGTTTTCTGGCTGAGGCGCGCCAGCAGATGATGAACCGGCAGTACCAAACAGCCTGGCAGATATACGAACCGATAATAGCCGTGCTGGAAGAAGATTGGGAGTCGAGTCTCCTGCCAGGCAGTTCTGGTGTTGAGAGCATGCTCAACGAGAATCTGCCTGAACATATTGCGCTCTTTTTCCATGCTGTTTATCGAACTGCAGAGCCGAACGAACGGCCTCACAGGCTTTATCAGGAAATCACCCGTTTCGAACAGATGTCCAGGTCCTTTGATCTGACAAGTATCAATGAGGTTTTAAAAGAACCGCTTCCAGAACTGGATGTGTTTTTGCCGGACTGGGTGCGCTATCTGCTTGAACATCCATTCAACAACAGTAGCCGCCTGATCCGCAATGCCTTCAAGTTGCTGGATGAAGCAGCGCTGGCGACCTTTGCCCGCCAGCACGCAGATCGGTATCCGGGTGTCTTTGTCGACTGGCTGGACCGTATCCTGGAAAGAGATGCAACAGCCGAGGCTGCTGTTGTTGCCCGGGAAGCCTTACAGGCAATCGATCCAGAGCGTTGCGTAAGATCTCAGGTTGGTGATCGGCTGGCCCGGATCGGCAAACAGCAAAATGACATGACTATGCAGCTGGAAGGCTGTTCGGCCGCTTTCTACTCATCACCAGGATTATCCCGCCTGCTGTCACTCTATGAAGCTGCATGGCAGACGGGCGATTTTGCTGCCGTCAGCAGCCAGGCTGTCGAGCGGCTGCAGGCATTGCTTGATCTGCCGAAGAAACCGTACCGTTCTGATGATGACAAAGACCTGGAACGAGCCTGGGCCGACCAGCTGCTGCTGGCACATGCTTTGCTGCTGTCTGGCCGTTACCAGGTGGCCATGGAAGCTGCAAAAGCATTCGAATCACTGGGTTGGACGTACGGAGCCAATCCCAAACCAATTTTGTTCTACTTCTTTGTTGCTGTCCTGACGCCGCGAGATCGGCAGCAGTCCTTCATCACAGGGCAATGGCAGCCAGTCGCCGAGCTTTCTATGTTTCGTGGTGAATCCATCAATTTTGCTCTGTACCAGGATATGTCTTTTCGCATCATCGAACAAAATCCGCCCGACGAACAGCAAAAGCAATCCTTGCTGACCTGGCTGCTGCAGGAAGCGACCGCCCGCATCCAGGCGATCGTCGGCAACCAGCACAGAACAAGCTACCACAAAGCGGCCATGCTGCTTGCCGTCCTGGTTCAGACCTACAGCAGCCTGGGGCGGCAACAGGAAGGCAGAGACTTGATCAGTCAGATCGAAACCAGTTATTCACGTTATTCAGCTTTCCGGGCGGAAATCCGCAAGGCCTGCCGCCTGATTAACTATGCACCGGCAAAACGCACCTGATAGCAGCCAGGAATAACTGACAGAACGGTGACCGAGCTGTTTTGCGCTTCTACGCCTCGATATTTTCAACAAACTGAATCCGCAACCCGTTTGGATCCAGCACATAGAAAAACCTGACATGCGGATTCGGCTGAAAAGGCCCCTCGTGAATCGCCAGACCTTTTGCCTGAATTATGCTCATCATCTTTTCAACAGATTCTACTGTAAATCCCCAGGAAATATCGTTGCCGACACTAATTTCCTGCTTGTTTGCGTCACAGATCAGCTCTATCTTTGTATCACCATCTCCCAGAAAAGCAATTTCCGTGCCTGGCCCTGCTTTAAAGCGTCTGGCAACATTCAGTCCGACAATTTCCTGATAGAATTCAAGTGACTCTGACATATTCTTGACATGTAGTGTGCTCCAGCAAAATTCCATGGTCATCTCAACCCTTCTCTCCAACACTGCTTACAGATTCATGCCATATATTTTCGGCAAGATGCAATTCGTCACCAAAAATAAGGCTGCCTGCTCTATTGTACACTAATTTGAAGACCATTGGCTTCGGCCTGATCAAAGCTTGTATTTTCCTCATAGATCTTGTTCATTCATTAATGCGGTTAATCTCTTACGGTCCGGGATCGGCATCAACAAAAACAATAACGTCGCCGATCATATAGAAATTATAATAGCCGTTGCCATATTTCGTTAATATGTCCGCTCGTTTTTCTTCGTAAGTTTCATACCCCTGATACTCGAAAATCGTATCCTGCGTACCGCGATACTCCTCATATTTCTCTTCCTTGTTTAAGAGATAGACTCCTCCGCTATCCGGGCCATCCCAATCAGGATTAACTTCCATTCGGTCAATTGTAAACACAAGAAACACCTTTTCATCGTCTGTCTCTACTTGAATATCCGTAAGGAAGTCCGGAAAAACATCGACCTTGCTATCTTCCATATAAATCAGGTTAAGAAGATCGACAACAACATAATTACTCATCAACGGAGATCCTTTTGTCGCGTCTGCCAGGTTCTGCTCTAAATTTTCTATTCTCGCATATAAAGAATTCTTTTCATTACTCAATTCTCTATTTGCTTTTTTCAGGACGTCAATTTCATCAAGTAATTTCGAATTATCAACTGCTGGTTGAATGCTTGCTGTGCTTTCCGTTGTCGAGGTAGTATTTATTGTGGAGCAAGATACTAATAAAGCAGCCATAAGAAGACATAAAACAGGCGCCACTAATCTGCTTTTCATGTTTACCTCCGATATCATTTGAGCTCATTCGAAAACTCGAACGGCCTTGTATTACCACCCTCATTCATTTTTTATTACAATACCATTGGCTCCAGCCAGATCAAAGCTTGTATTTTCCTCATAGATTTTGTTCATCAACAACCGCCATTCATCAATCGTTCCTTCACCATTTATTTTTTGAACTGAATATGTTCTGCTATCGAGATGAAGCGCCAGAAACTCCATATTCCGGAAATAATCGATATAAGCAAGTATGATGAGATCATCCATGATATAAAACGGCTTATACGCTATGCCTGCGTCGACTTCAACATGAGTGTTTCCCAGTTCGAGGATAAGATTCGTTCCCGCAAGACGATAGATCCAGCTACCGAAGGACTGCCATTCATTCTCATCAAATGGCGTATAGATCTCCGGATTTATTACATAAATCAGCTCAGCGAGATATTGACTCTTATCAGGATTCATCACAGCGATAAGCCAATCGGACCCAACGCCGGTAAGTGACAACGCGACAGCTTCACCAAACCGCTCTTCCACGTTTTGATCAAGATCAAGCTTCCAGATAGAATAAAACTCATTTCCCCTTGAGCTTAAATAATAGACTGTATTGTTCTCGCTGCTGCAAACTGGCTGCCAGGTCCATTCCCAGGCAAACAGATCGCCAATGCCCTTTTTATCAATAATGGCATAATTGTACGGACCGATCTCGCGACTGCTGATCATACGGGCTTTACCGTTAGAATCGATGGCATAAAGGTCGTCGAATACTTTAGCAATCGCGAACTCTTTACTTTCTGGCAATAATACCGGCTGCCCCTGGATCAGTTTAAAGAGAAGCTCGTTCTGAACATTTGCTGTCTGTTCCGCTGTGTTATGCACAGTATAGCCAGTCAGTGCACCGATCGACACCTGGTAAATATCATATGTGGAATCTTGACTATCTCTGAAGCTTCGACCGGTAATTGAGTCTGTTTTCTCTACAGAATAGACTGCCGAAAGCCATGTTATATGATCCTCAGCCAAATAGTATGTGTATATTCCCTGGTCTATATCATTCTGGATCTGTCCCAGAGCAGGGATAAGCAACAGCTGGCCATTGATTTCACACATCTGGAGAATCACTTCTTTTGGCTCCAACTGATCTTTAGTCGTTCCTTCTGATTGTGAAGAAGTGACTGATGTGGCAGAAGTACTTTCAGATGCACTTCCTGTAGTTGATGGATTTGATGATGTTTGGGTCGTTGCATCTGCTGTTGAGCTGTTTGTATTGCTACACCCAGCAAACAGCAGGACTATAGCCAAGAGGGTTAAGGGAATGAGATATTTCTTAAAAAGCAAAAAGATTTTCATGCTTCCCTCCAAAATAAACGTTTTTAATTTCTCACGGTCCGGGATCAGCATCAAAAAAGCAATGATGCCGCCTCTCACGGCACCAAAATCAGGGGCCGGCAAGTGGTTGCACCATAACAACAGCGTCTCCAACCAGGTAGAAAGTATAAATATCGCCGGCGATATACCACTCCAGGACACCTGCGGTTTTATCTTCGGGTGTGGCGAAGGCTTCTCCATTGAAGTTGATGAATAGATCGCCCTTGATTTCTTCATAACTGACTTCTTTATTCTCGATAAAACCCCGGCCATCGGTCGATGGTCCGTCCCAGTCGGGATTGTATTCCATCCTGTCCACAGTGAAAACGAAAAAGGTATCACTTGCGACCGTCTCAACTATCAAGCTCTTCAGTTCTGCAGGAAACATCACGACCGTGCTCTCTTCCCAGAATATTCGCTGCAGAAGCTCGTCTGTCTGATAGTATCCCGGTTGAACCAGTAAATTTTGTATCGCTGACAGCGAATCGTTCAACTGCTGCACCTGCCTGGTCAGCGCTCTATTTTCTTCTGCAAAAGTTGAATTGGCTAGCTCAAGCTCAACAAGCCTGCGTTCCAGAACAATCAGCTCCGAATTTGTTGTGCCGGCTGTCGTTGTCGTGCTGGAGGGTTCGGTGGACTGTTCTGTTGGTTTGTTTTCCATACAAGATGATAGTAAAAGAACGACGATGAAAAGAGCTGTAACTGAGAATAAAATTCTGGTTTTCATCTTGAGCACCTTCGATCAACCTATATTAAATACCCCAATAATTGTTGTCCCATCTTCAGCATAAAGATTAATGGTTCTGCTATATGTTATTAAGCTTGCAGCCTCTTCAGGTGATTTAGGAGCAGGTTCATCTAGATCACTGGCTCGAACATAACCGACTTCGCCATTGGTTCCTTGTGCCAGAACAAGATCAAGCATCCCAATATCAATGTATTTAGCCGAACCGTATCTTTCGCCTCTGTGGTTGATTTGAATGGTATCAGCCCCTGCCGGAACAATTGGGTCAGGCTGTCTGCCGATATTTGTTACCATTGGTGTATAATTCTTTTGTGCGCGAATATTACCTGACAGAACAAATACCACCAACGCTATTATGAATAAAGTAATGATCATGAATAATGGTATATGTTTCATTTTTATTGTATGCACGCTATCCACCTCCTGATGATTTGTTTTGTATTTCGCTGATTACTTCTGAAATAGTGGTCATCCGATTTCTGATAAGCCTTCAAGTCCTTTTCTTTGTGAGTGAATGAGTGAGTGCTCTCACCTCCCAATCCGACAATCGTGATATCAATTCAAGTATAATATATGGTTCTGACAGATTACTGACATTCGTTTCAATGATGAAATTCGCTCATCAGTCGATAACCCTTATAATATATAAACGAATCAGAAACCTATATTGTTACACTTTGCATGAAATAAAAATTGCAAATCTTTATAACAAACAAATAGCAGAGATCATTGTTATGCAAAATGATCAAACCTGCTGAAAATTATCTGATTTCATCGCCGGCTTTCCAACCAATTTTGACGGCAGCTTCGTACGACTATTCACTTGAACGACCCAAATCGTAACTAATGTAAATAGTATTAATCGGCCCTATTCCACCGTTGTTGATACTGTATTGCCATATTGTAATATCATTAAACTTCTCGTAATAATGAGTCTTATCATTAATTTTTATCTCATCAAGTGTGGCGAGATAATTTTCGATGAAAACTCGCACTTCATCTTCCTGCCTTAACGTTTTAAATGTTGCAATATACATCCCTGATGTGCTTCGATAAAACGAGTATCTCGGAACCGGAATGCATATGTATCTATTTTTGTAGATGTTCACGATGAATTAACATGTTCTATCATACACATAAAATCTCCATAAGTGTCTGGTACATTTTGAAATAAAAGCAATTGGCTGCAAAGATGGCCAGGAACCGGGCCGTTCATCAGACCGTGTTGATGGCCGGTAAGATCACATCTGTGCAGTCACGTCTGAAGCGAGGGTGAATGAATGAAAATTGAACATGAATCCATCCAGATCAAGGGGATGACCTGCTCAAACTGTGAGATAATCCTCAAAGGTGAATTCAGAAGACTTCGTGGGATCAAATCAGCCAATGTCGACTACGCAACAGGAACTGCTGATATCAGGTACGATGCTGATGCAATCTCGATCCAGGACATCCGTGATGCGGTCCATAAAGCTGGCTATACCGTGGCTGAAGCAAAATCGGATCAGCGCTATGCCTGGCTGAATGCCATCGCCATCCTGGTTATCCTGTTTGCCGTCTATCAGCTGTTTTCAAGACTTGGTCTTTTTTCGATTATCCCTCAAGTGCAGTCAGGCATGAGTCTCTTGATGCTTTTCCTGGTCGGTGTCATGACCAGCGTTCACTGTGTTGCCATGTGTGGCGGCATCAATCTGAGTGCTGTTGCGACACGGGCCAGGCAAAACCGCCAGAACGGGACAACCGTCAAAACGGGGCTGCTCTATAATGGCGGCCGTGTCGTATCCTATACATTAACAGGCGCACTTGTCGGTTTGTTTGGACAGCTGTTTTCTCTTTCTGATCAGGGCAGAAATGCTGTAACCATCATTGCCGCACTGTTCATGATTCTGATGGGCCTGAATATGCTGGGTTTTGTTCCCTGGCTGAGAAAATTTCGCCTGCCTTTGCCGGCATCTGTCGTTGCGCTGCAGGCGCGCATCAGCCAGGGATCGCCCTTTTACATCGGTTTGTTCAATGGGCTCATGCCCTGCGGACCATTGCAGACCATGCAGCTCTATGCTCTGGGAATAGGCAGTATGCTCATGGGTGCGTTGTCGATGTTTTTCTTTGCAGCCGGAACCGTGCCGCTGATGCTGGGCGTTGGTCTGATTGCCGGATTGTTGTCTGCCAGAAAGAGCCGGATCGTCAAAATCGTCAGTGCTGGCCTGGTCATCTTGCTGGGTTTCCAGATGTTTGGCCGCGCAGCAGACTTGCCCATGATCATCCAGGCAAAGCAGGCCAGTGTAAGCAGTAATGTTATCGGAACAGCTGCCATATTGTCAGGTGATTATCAATATGTGGAAACCCGGATTACAAATGGCAGATATCAGCCGATCATTGTCCAGTCCGGCGTGCCGGTCAGGTGGAACATCATTGCTGAACCAGGAGATCTGAATGGCTGTAACCGCAGCATCATGATCGAGGCCTACCAGGTCAGAAAAGATCTTGCATTGGGCGAAAATAATGTCGAATTTACACCGGGCGAAGCCGGACTGGTCCGCTATACCTGCTGGATGAATATGATCAGCAGCTATATTACGGTCGTTGATGATCTAGGCGCCATTTCCGGTCCAGGCTGACAGTCTGATCTGGATTTTGACCTTTCGTAACACACTGCATAGACGAATACCATGGATGTCATTATGATGATTGGGTAGTCTGGCACGCAACAAGTGGCAGGGACATCCGGAAACAGCAACGATGATGTGGTGTTCTTTCATCCCTTGCGGTGTGCTGCATGTGCGTGATAAACAGAAGACTTGTCAGGAGCGTTTAGTATTGATTGCAGAGAACCGCCCAACAGTTATAAATGGCACAACAGTCCTGGTCGTTGATGATGAGCCCAAGATCGTGGAAGTGGTTTGTTCTTATCTGGAGAAAAACGGTTACAAAACCATAACAGCTCACAGCGGGGAGGAAGCCATCGAAAAATTCAAAGCCCATCAGCCCGATCTGGTGGTGCTTGATCTGATGCTTGGCGTTATATCCGGCGAGGAAGTCTGCAACCAGATTCGCAGGATATCGTCTGTGCCTGTCATCATGCTGACTGCAAAAGCCGACGAAGAAAGCATGGTTGCAGGGCTGTCCTCAGGCGCTGACGACTATGTGACGAAACCGTTTAGTCCCCGCCAACTGATCGCGCGCATCAATGCGGTTTTACGCCGGGTCTCACAGAATCAGCCGCTTACAGGCAAAATGACATTTGCGCAGGGACTTGTGATTGATACAGTCGCACATACAGTCAGCTCTAAAGACCAAATCATCAACCTGACACCCAGTGAGTATAAACTGCTCGACTTGATGGCAAGGCATCCGGGCCGGTGTTTTTCCAGGGCAGATCTGGTTGAATTTGCCCTGGGCTATGACTTTGACGGACTGGACCGCGCTGTCGACAGTCATATAAAGAACCTGCGCCAGAAGATTGAAAGTGATCCGAAACGCCCGCTCTATATCCAAACTGTTTTTGGCGTCGGTTATCGTTTTGGCGGTGGATCATCATGCGACTGAGAACATACCTGTCATTTGCCTTTGGTCTTCTGGCCATTATCATTGCCGGTTCACTGGCGCTGGTCGCCAATCATCTGCTCAGGCAGCAATTCCATCAGTACATTGCAGCATTGCAGGAGCGAAATAATCTCACTTTGGTCGATTCCCTGGAAAGCGGTTATGAAGCAAATAATGGCTGGTCATCTGAATGGCTGGACGGGCGATGCATAACAGCCCTCGAACAGGGACAGATCATGACGATAACGGCAGATGACGGTGTGATCATCTGGGATGCTCATCACCATGACAATGACAGATGCAGCGAAATCATTACGTCCATGCAAACAAATGTCCAGAATCTATATCCTGGCACAACTGGCCAATACATTGAAAAAGAATATGATTTGATGTCAAAGGGTGAGAAAATTGCAGTCATCAGTATCGGTTCATACGAACCGTATTATCTGACAGAACAAGATATCGTATTGATGAACGCCCTGAATCAGGTATTCATCATCGCATCTGCTTTATCCATGCTGCTTGCTCTTGGCGTGGCCTGGCTGCTGGCTTCCCGTTTAGCAAAGCCTGTGACCGAAGCAACATTAGCTGCTGATAAAATAGCCAGAGGTGACCTGGGCAAGCTGATGGACGAGAAGTCTCCCATAACAGAAATGACCCGCCTGGCGTCAGCAGTGAATCGACTGTCAGACAGTCTGGTGGAGCAGGAACAGCTGCGCACACGCCTGACGCGTGATATCGCCCATGAACTGCGCACACCGATAGCAACTTTGCAGGCACAAATTGAAGCGATGCAGGATGGCATTTGGGAACCGGATGCAAAAAGGCTCTCATCTCTTCTGGAAGAGATACTGCGACTCGGACGCCTGACAGAGAACCTAACGAACCTGACCCGGTATGAAGATGACAGTTTATCGCTTACACTGGAAAAAACAGATCTTGCCGAACTGACCGCAGAAGTAGCCGAAAGATACAGGGGGCAATTCTACACACGGTCACTTAAGCTGATCTTGAATCTGGATCATGTCACTGTCTTCGCCGATTCGGATAAAATATGCCAGGTTATCGTCAACCTACTCGACAATGCCCTGAAATATACGACTGCCGGTTCCATAACCGTCTCGACCGGAAGAGATGGACAAACAGCTGTGCTGACCGTGACAGACACCGGTACAGGCATTTCTCCTGAGCACATCAATCATATATTTGACCGCTTTTACAGGACAGACGAAGCCAGAAGAAGAGACACGGGCGGCACTGGCATCGGACTGTCGATCGTCAATTCAATTGTTTCCGCCCATAGCGGCAATGTCAGTGTCGTAAGCGAACCCGGCAAGGGCAGTACATTTAAGGTCCAACTGCCGGTGTCTGATTAAGCTTTTTGCCGTGATCAATGACTATGGCGATGGTTCCGGTGTCGGTGATGGCTCAGGCGACGGCGATGGTTCCGGGACGTTGGGATCCCAGGATAGCGTGAAGGCGACGGCTGTTCCGGTTGGCACAGTGGTGTTCATCAGGGACTGGCCCACGATGATGTTCATATCTTTTGATTTGTCGTGTGCATAAGCAAAGATTGCGGTGATGCCGGCGCCTTTGGCATTGACTTCGGTGAGCCAGTTTTGCACCTCGAGCTTCGTTTTGCCGATAAAGCTCGATAACTGGATCTCGCCGAGTGATAACTCGAGCGCGATCTCTGAACCCGGCGCGATCATTTTCCCGACGGCTATGCCCTGTCCGATGATGCAGCCTTTTGCCGTTGTATCACAATAGATCTCGATGTAGTTCACAGTCATGTTGTTTGCCATCGCCCAGGCATTGGCCTCATCCTTTGTCTTCGATGTGAGATCTGGCATGCTGACCGTTCCAGGTTCGATGTCGGATATCGAGACAATAAGGGTTATGGGGTCGTCATCGGTCATAACGGTCTGCCGGGCCGGACTCTGGCTGATCACCAGGCCGTTGGCGACGCTGCTGCTCTTCTGGTAACTGAAGAGAATCGTCAGGCCGCCTGACTGGGCGATCGATTTGCATTCCGCTTCTGTCTTACCAGCAAAATCCGGTGTTAGCAACCTCATGCCCAGCGAAACGACTACATTGATTTTGCTTCCCGGTTTGACAGTGTCATTTTGCACCGACTGGCTGATGATTTTCCCAGCCGTCCCTTTCTCCCCGTACGCCTCGCTGAATGACAGGCTGATGCTTGCCCCTTTGGCGTTGACACCGGTCTGCCAGTTGAGGATGTCAAGTTTTGTTTTGCCGATAAAAGATGTCACGTCGATCAGGCCTGCTGAGTATGTCAGCCTGATTTCATCTCCGGTTTTCATGCTGTCGCCTGCTGTCAGGCTTTGCCTGATCAATGCACCTTTGGCATAACTGCTCGAATACTCTTCGGCAACGATCTGTGTTATATTGCTGGCTTTCGCCCAGGATGCGGCTTCATCTTGTGTCAGACCTGTAAAGTCGGGAACAATGATTTGCGGTCCGGTGGACAGGATCACCGTAATGGATTCGTTCTTGACGACCTCAGTATTGGCCTTGATGCTCTGGTAGATGACATTGCCGGACGAAACATAGTCATCGAAGGTCTCCTCGATCACGATGTTCACGCTGTTTTCCCGTCCCCATTGGAGGATGTCGCCGGCTTTCATGTTGGAGAAGTCGGTCACGGTCACCGTCTCTGCCTGGGCGGCCGGTCCGATCGACACTGAGATTGTCGCGCGGCTCTTGCGCATAAAGTTTGCCTCTGTGTTATCTGTCAACGAGTAACTGATCACCTGGTCTTCCAACACGACATCGCTGTTTGCCGTCGTGATGTTGATCCCTGTCAGCTTGTTCTCACTGATCCAGTTTTCTATCTCAGAAAGACTCATGGCCTTGATATCCGGCCAGGGAATGCTTTCATCGGGATCGGCACCCAGCGACACAACGATCGAGAAGGTGTCGTTTTTACGGATGGTATCGCCGGCAGATATTTCCTGGGAAATCACCATGCCTGAATCGATATTGAAATCATAGGCTTTTTTAACAGCAAGAACGATCCTGTTCTTTGTGGCCCAGGCGTTGGCTTCTTCCAACGACAGACCGATGAGTTCAGGGACATTCCGGTCGTTGGCCAGGCGATATATGGCATATGATCCGGCTATTAGTATTAGAAGTGCGACCACGAGTATCGCCAGCCTGGTCTGGCTGCGCCTGTTACGGACCGGAACAAACGTCTCCTGTTCGAAGCTTTCCGGTTTGCCATCGTTTTTAAATGTGTCCAGGTAACTGCTGTTTTCTGACATGGTGTTTCTCCTCGGCATGCCCTCAGTATTCTAATGCTGCCTTAACAACCAATTTAGCTTGCGGACAGTTTGCCTTCGCGCAGGTGCAGGACCACATCGCTCTGGTTGGCGACATCATCTGAATGGGTCACGATGATGATCGTCTTGCCGTATTCGTGCGCCAGTTTCTTAAACAGGCCGATAATTTCTTTTTCTGTAGCCGTATCTAAAGCACCGGTCGGTTCGTCGCCCAGGATCAGGTCGACATCCTTGGCCAGCGCCCTGGCAATGGCAACCCGCTGCTGTTCGCCGCCCGAGAGTGATGTAACCTTTCGCTCTGCTTTTGTCCTGACAATTCCCAGACTGTCCAGTATTTTGTAGGCCAGCGCCTGTTTTGGCTGTGTGTTGTGACGGTTGATGATCATCATATCAGCCTCAACATTTTCGACGGCAGTCAGATAGTTCATCAGGTTGTATTTCTGGAAGATGATGGCGATGTTGTTGCGGCGAAACAGCGTATAGCCGATCGACCGGATATCCTTGCCCTGGAAACGGACGGTTCCGCTTTCCGGCTGATCGAGTGCCCCTGCGATCGCGAGCAGTGTCGATTTGCCGCTGCCGGAAGGCCCCAGAATGGTATAAAACCTTCCCTTTGCGAAATCGAAACTGAGCTGATCGAGTATCACCCGCTTTTTACTGCCATCGATGTATCCGTAGACGATCTGGTCCAGTTGAAAAAATGTATCACTCATGGTGTTTTCCTTTCGCTGCAGTTCTCTGTATCGTAGCCTCTGGCTTTAGGCAGATAATCTGCCTTTGGCCCTGTGCGGAACTGTCTGTATTTGTTTCCCGGCAGTCCTCAATTATCGTCCTGGAGTATTTGTCTCGGTTTATAGCCCATGATGACGACCAGCGGGATGCTCGAACCAATCAATACCAACGCGATACTTGCCAGCATCAGCTGGCTGATCACCTTGGTGTTGATCGACACATCAAATTTATCGGCGACATTTTGCATGTCGACAGCACCATAAAGCGATACGCTGCTTTGCATGAAATTTCTGCCTCCCATCATATTGGGAATATCCAGGGTGGTGCTTGTATCCGTAATCAGGCTGCTCTGAGACAGCAGCTGGTTATCGACGATCCAGTTACTGACGCCCTGTGCCGTCACGCTGCTGGCAATAGCGGATACGCCGAAGGCAACGATGGCGATCACCAGTATTTCCAAAACGAACTGCGAGACAATCTTCATCCGCCCTTCACCGCTGGACAATAACAGGCCAATTTCGAACTTGCGGTCTCTGACAAAGATGGTCACCAATGCCAGGATGATCGCCGCACCGGCAACGAACACGACCCAGATGAGGATCGAGGTGATAAACGAAAGCAGGTTCAACGGTTTGGTGAGCGACTCATATTCCGTGTCATCTGAGTAAAGCACGTGGTATTCCGAAGTGAGATAAGGTGATGCTTCTGCTTTGAAGGCATCCACATGGTCGGGGCTGTCGAGCAGAAACACAATGCTGCCGTTTGTCTCGTCCGAGCCGGCTGTTCCCATGAGCGCATGGATGACCGTGTTTGAGGTAAAAATGGTGTTTGTGCTGAACCCGTCCTCAACGGTCTGGTAGATGCCGATCACTTCATAATCGGCCGCGTCTCCGGCGGTATCGTTCGTGTTGTCCTGTCTGCCGGCGCCCGGCATCATCTGCGCAGCCTGCACTTGATAGAGCGAAATGAAATCGCCAATCAGCAGGTTGTTCTGTGTCGCCACTTCATCTGAGATGATGACCACTTCGCTGCCGTTCTTGATGTCATCTGCTGTCAGTGTCCGGCCGCTCTTGAGCACTACGTTGCCGAGAACAAAGTCAAGATTGTCCGGTTGGCTGGATCCGCTGAATGTGAAGCTGCTGAAATCTCTCTGGAAACCTCCTCCCGTATTGGCTGTCTGGGCCGGGCTGATCGTCTCTGAATCCATATTCGCTGATTCTGTGATGTAGAATTGCTCCACATAAGGGTTCTCGGCGATTTTTTCGGCGATCCTGATTGACAGCGGCGCCATGGTCATGCCACCCTGCATCCCCTGCCGGCCACCGGTCAACAGGCTGGTGTAGTCCATCCGGTATTCGACGGCGCTCCCGATCTGGTCGCGGATGTAGTCTTTGGATCTGGCGATGCTGTTCTGGATGATGAAACCGGTAAAAACCAGACTGAATACGACAAAAAGGATAACAAAAAGCATCCCTGTTTTTGCCAGGCGTCGCCCAAGACTGAGTAGTCCATGGATAATGATTCTCTTCATGTCTGCCTCCCGATTTTGTGTCTTGACGGCACCATGCATCGGGCAAAACAAAAAGCCCGTCGCACAATAACGTCGTTTTGTTCCGGGTGGGCTCTCACCCACTCGCCATTGCGCCATTGTAAACGGGCTATGTGATGCTTCTGTTTTCGTTATGTGATGAATAGCTGATTATTAGGCTGACGATGGCTCGACGGCAATCAATGTGTTGACTGGAATGAGAAACGGAACGATAATTATCTGATGTAGATGTCCAGGTTTGCCAACGGTGGTCAGTGTTGACAGCGTTGGGCTGCAACAGCTATCTGGCAGTTATGTGATTATTGGAGGCAGGCGAGATGAAAAATACACAAAATATATATGATAACGATACTTTCTTTGAGGGCTACATGAAGCTGCGCGATAACCCTGATAACATGAACATAAACCTTGTGAATCCCGCTTTTTTCTCACTTGCTCCCGACTTAACGGGCAAGATAGTTCTTGACCTTGGCTGTGGATACGGTGAAAACTGTGCAAAATTTTTGTGCTTAGGTGCAGCAAAGGTTGTCGGGATTGATATTTCAGAGAAAATGCTTAATGTGGCAAAAGCCGATACAAATGGTATTGAATACATTCTTGCCGATTTGAACGATTTGTCTGACATTACGGGAAAGTATGATGCAGTGTTCAGCTCAATGGCGGTACATTATGTTGAGGACTTTAACAAACTATGTGCGCAGGTCGCAAATTTACTTATTGACGGCGGTTATTTCATCTTTTCACAGGAACACCCCTTCAGCACATCGCCCATGAATGGGCCGAGTTGGACGCGGGACGAAGATGGAAAGCGAACGCATTACAATCTGAGCGACTACGGACGACTTGGCAGGCGTGAAACGACTTGGTTTGTGGACGGTGTTATTAAATACCACAGACGGTTTTCCGATTTAATCAATTCATTGGTCGATAATGGATTTTTGGTTGAAAAAGTGTTAGAGCCACTTCCTTCAGAGGAAGTCTTGGTAAAGCTGCCAAGTTATGCGAAGGAGTTTGATAAGCAGAGTTTCATGCTGATTCGCGGGAGAAAAATCAGAGAAATCGTTACGCCGGCAGTGCAGTAACCCGATATACTGCCAGCGCTCTAGAAACTGCTTAATCCAACGACTTGATGCTGATCTCGCCGTTATCATCTGTGATTTCCGCCAGCCGTTCATTTCTGACCAGGCTGATCTGTGCGAAACCGAGGTTTCGATCCGCCTGACTGCCAACGCGGTCTGCTGTATAAACGACAAAGTGATCTTCTGCCAGTTTCACCAAGTACAGTTCGTTCATCAGGTCAGAAAACTCCAGGTTGCTGTCTTCCATTGTTGTCAGATCAACCAGTCTCGCTTCTTCTTTGGTTGTCAGGTTGAATAGCCCGATTTCAGATCTGTGAATCCCGGAACCCCAGGAGTAGGTATACAGCAGGTCTGCCTGCCCATTGCGGTCAAAATCACACAGTTGCAGGTCGGTCAGACCGAACCCGCCAAAACCGGTGCCAAGCGGGTAGATCTGGCCGTCTGCCAGAAGAAAGGATTCGCAGGACTCGCTGTATTTGAAGATGCGGCAGCCGGTTTCTGCATAAATGTAATCCGGTGTCACATTGTAACAGGTATCGTCCGGGTACATCCGGGGCAGTTGATCGTAGCCAATATCTTTCGCCAGCTGCAGGAATTCTGTGACATGCTCCAGATTGCCTGTCAGTATATGCAGCGGACTATAGGTTGTTTCATAGTAAGCAAGCGCCTGCATGTTGCAAGCTTTCACATGCTCATCGGTAAACAGGTGCGTTGTCTTGGCCGTTTGCGCAATATCTGCGGGAAATTTCTTGCTGATCGAACTGCCATAGTCATCGCCCCACTCTGGTGTCCAGTATTCGAGGAGCCGGTAAGACTTGTCGCCTGCTTTTTCAAAGGTCAGGGCCCTCGGACCGTGACTGCCGCTGTAATGCGCGACCCCCTGGTCATTGAAGGTGTAGCGTTGTTCCAGAACAACCGCATAAGTCGTCACCCGGTTCCCTGAAGCCACCGCTTTCAGGATCGTATGTGCTTCAGCAGCAAAATCATGCGTATAGTAGTCGACCTTTTCAATTCTCGCCAGGACAGCCCTGTGAACAGCCTCATTCAGGGCACTGTCATCATTGGCGATCAGGTCGCCCTGCCTAACGGCCGGATTGGCGGAGATCGCCAGGATGGCGATCAGGCAGAACAGCAGGGTAACCAGCACGATCCATGTTTTCGGCTTATGGAAATTCAGGACATTTTTAACCCGAGCTTTAACATTGGACTCGCCGAAAGCCAGGGGGCTGGCCACAGGCAGGCGTGTCCGGACGGCCAGGGCCAGGAGCGATGTGCTGTAATCACATTTGATCGCGAGGCCGCTTCTGCTCAGAACCGCCTCGTCACAGCGCATCTCCATGTCGCGCAGCATGCTGCTGAAGGCCAGCCAGACCAGCGGATTAAACCAGTGGATCGCCAGGATGCCGCAGGCCAGCGGCTTGAGCAGGTGGTCGCCGTGCCGGATATGGAAGCGTTCATGAGCCAAAATGTATGCCTTTTCCTGACCTGACAGGCGGTGGGGCAGGTAAATTTTCGGGCGGAAAAAGCCGAGGACACAAGGCGCCGGGATCCGGTCGGTCCCATAGATATTGCCTTCCAGACGGACACTGCCGGACACCCGTTGCCTGGTCCGGACATACGAGATCACGCCATACAGCAGCATCACCACCACACCGGCCAGCCAAAGCATGACTGCCACACTCACGATGATCTGGCTCAGGTTCAGGCTGGTAGCGACGCCTGCCGCCGCATCGGCCGCGACGTCGGCTGCCGTGTCTGCGCCAGGCAGGGATCCTGGCAGCGAGGCGGGCAGCGCTCCATTTGCAACCGGAATGGGACCGGCTGAGAAACCTTCCCGCACAAATCGTCGTACCGGCACCAGCACCGTGTCGGCAGGAACATAGTCCAGCGAATCCTGCCGGTTGCCTAAAAGGGATGCCTGGCGAAACAGGTTCAGGTTGAACAGGCTGAATACAGACGAGAATGAAACGGGGCAGAGCAGGCGGAAAGCCGCTACGCTCCAAAGGGCGTAGGAAAAGCGTTTGGGGACCTGCTGCAGAGGCAGACGGATGATCAGGATCACCAGGATCGCAATGCTGCCTGTAATGCTCAGGTTGACGACCTGCCAGAAAAGCCTGGCTGACAACAAGGCAAGTTGTTCAATTACGGCCATGCTGATCCTCCCGGTGCACGTCGATCAGGCGCCTGATTTCCTCAGCTTCCCGGTCAGAGATAGCCTTCCCGTTGAGAAAAGCAGCGACAAACCGGGGCAGAGAACCGTCGAATGTGCGTTCAAGAAACGCCTCGCTTTCCTGGGCCTGGACCTGTTCTCTCGGTACCAGCACCGAAACCGTGGCGTTGTCGTTTTGAATCAGGCCTTTTTCGCCGAGGCGGCGGATGGCGTTGTAAGTCGTCGATTTTTTCCAGCCAAGCCGTTCCCGGCTCAGCGCGACCAGCCGGCCGGAACTGACCGGCGCCTGTTCCCAGACAATCAGCATGAAACGATAGTCACTGTCCCAGATATCGATCTTGTCCATGTGTACCTCCAGGCTGGTTTATAATTATAAACCCTCTTTCAGTATAGATCGATGCCGCTGGGTTGTCAAGCTGCTGTGTTGAATGCGGCAGATTTGGGTAGACGGGTAGATAATGCGGTAGATGTGGGCAATCCCAGGCCAGAATCAGCCCCGATGTTCAGACGATCGCTTGACAACGCCACTTGTCTGTCCGAAGATGACAGCAGGGGGTGATCATGTTACAGTCTGATCCTGGCTAAGCGTTCTTTTCAACAGAGATGATGCGAGAAAACCATTAATCATCGAAGGAGTTATAACGATGAGCAGTCGTGAACTTGTTTTAAAAACATTAACGTTCGACAATCCTGACGGACGGGCGCCGCGCCAGCTCTGGACCTTGCCCTGGGCCCATGAGCATTATCCGCAAGCCCTGGCCGATCTGGATCGTGACTTTCCGGCAGATTTTGCAGGGATCAATGGCCACCTGAAGGCGTATCCCAGGACGGTCGGCTCTCCCTGTGAACCAGGTTTGTTCATTGATGAATGGGGATCAACCTTTATCAATATACAGCGCGGCGTCATAGGAGAGGTGAAAGACCCCCTGATCAAGGATGAAGATTGGGCAGATGCCGATCAAGCACACATCCCGGTCGAATGGCTGACGATTGATCGGGATCAGATCAACCGTGATTGTAAAGCCAGCACGCTGTTTTGCATGAGCGGTGCATGTCCGCGGCCATTTGAACAACTTCAGTTTCTGCGCGGCACTGAAGCACTCTTTGTCGACCTGGCGCTTGACAATCCGGGACTAAACCGGTTTCTGGGCCGCATGCATGACTTCTATTGCCAGTGGGTTGAAGCGTGGGCCAAAACCGACGTTGATGCCATTTCCATGATGGATGACTGGGGCAGCCAGCGCAGTCTCTTGATCGATCCGGCCATCTGGCGGCGTGTTTTCAAACCCTTGTACCGTGATTACATCAACATTGCCCATGCCTGTGGTAAAAAAGCATTCATGCATTCCGATGGCTATACGCTGCAGATCATTCCGGATCTGATCGAGCTGGGCCTCGACGCTTTCAACACGCAGATTTTCTGCATCGGTGTCGATCAACTGGCTCCTTTTCGCGGGCAAATCACGTTCTGGGGTGAAGTCGACCGCCAGCACCTGCTGGCCGATGCGAGTGTTGCCGAAGTGAAAGCGGCTGTCCGGCATGTGGATCAGACGTTGTGGCAAAACGGCGGCTGCATTGCCCAGTGTGAATTCGGCGCCGGCGCCAGGCCGGAGAATGTCCGGGCTGTTTATGAAGCCTGGCAGGAACTGCATGGCTGATTAATTATATCCAAATTTTGTGTGGGAAGGATTAAACTACATGGCAGATGTTATGACCAATCGCGAACGTATTCTGACACTGCTGAGTGGTAAAAAACCTGACCGGGTTCCCTGGTTCGGCGATCTGGATTATTGGTACCACAGTCATGCGGCTCTGGGCACACTTCCAGATCAATATATTGGTGATGGCTACTTTCAGCTCAACCGTGACTGTGGTGTGGGCTTTTATCTGCAAGGGTTCATGCCTGTGCGTACAACATATGGCGATGTGCATATTACATTGGAACATCAGGGCAACCGTACTATCAGGACTTTCCGTACACCCAAAGGGGATCTGACAGAAATCCAGCAGTATTTACCCGTATCGTGCTCCTGGGGTATCGTCAAGCACGCGGTATCGGATGCTGACGACCTGCCGGCTTTCATGCACTATATCCGGCAGCAGACTTATGAACCGGAATATGAGGAAATAAACCGTCGCCAGGCGATCATCGGTGATAATGGCGTCGTGCTCTGCTATGCACCGCGCAGTCCCTTTATGCAACTGATCACCACATACGCTGGTGTGGAAAACCTGGTTTATCTGCTGATTGACGCACCGGATGAGATGGCTGAGTTGTTCGATCTCATGACGGTCCGCTATAACAAGGCCGCTGAAATGACTGTCGCATCGCCAGCCGAATGCATTATGATTCCTGAAAACTTATCCTCAGAGGTCGTCGGATTGCGCTATTACCGGCAGTACCTGAGGCCATACGAGTCTTTCTGGATCCGGCAGATCCGCCAGGCTGGCAAGTTTTCGTTTATTCATATGGACGGTACCTTGAGTGGCCTGATCCACGAAGTGGCACAAACTGGATTCGATGTCATTGAAGCAGTCACGCCACTGCCATGCGGCGACATGGCCATGGCAGATGTCATAAACAGAGTACCGGGTCCCACAATCCTGTGGGGAGGATTGCCGGGTGCTGTTTTTACGCCATCGACCAGCGTTACTGACTTTACTGCGCATGTGATCGCTATGCTCAACCTGACGCGGCAGCAACCCCGTTTTGTTCTCGGTGTCGCTGATCAAGTTCCACCGGATGGCCTGCTCGACCGGGTCAAAGCCGTTGCAGGACTGTGTGATCAGTATGGTCAGTACTGATATCGATCATTTGGGGATTATTTCTGCTTTAGAATTACAGTCAGTTTGTCAGGATAGATCGATGTGGAGAGGCTGTCAAGAGGAGAATTATTTCATCGATAAACGATTTCCCATGGGTCTTCATCATTCCAGGAGCCAAAGGCTTCGCTGTATGTCTGCTCCTGAAACTCAGAACTCGATGCGGAATGTCCTGATTTCATAGGGTTTAATCGGGAAGCTAAAGGAAGTGTCGGACAGAGTCTGCAGCGGCTCGTCTGTCGTTTCTTCCAGCAGGTTACATGGGGTGACCCGGGTGAAAGCCCTGTCACAGTCGACACGGACCGGACCGCGCCGGTTCTTGAACTCAAACAGGCGTACGATCACGCCATGGCCGTCTTCGCCCTGTTTGACTGTTTCCATCAGGACATGGTCTTTATCGACAGTCAGGAAGCTGGCAGTCGCAGGCAGCGGTCCTTCTTGCTTTTTGGCTATAATCCGGGTGAGCAGCGGCTGATTCAGGCTGTACGCCTGACGCATGGTGTCTGCCTGGCGCCATGTCCCGGCATGCGGATACAATGAGTAAATAAAACGGTGTTCTTCGCGGTCAGCCCGGGGGTTGGGGCTGTTGCCGCTCTTGAGCAGCGTCAGGCGCAGCATATTGTCGCGGATGTCATGGCCGTATTTGCAGTCGTTGAGCAGGCTGACGCCATAGCCCTCTTCTGACAGGTCGGCCCACTTGTGGGCGCAGACCTCGAAACGGGCCCAATCCCAGGAAGTGTTCCAGTGGGTCGGCCGGGTGATGTTGCCGAACTGGATATCATAGGTTGCCTGATCTGCCTGGATGTCGACGGGGAATTCGACCTTGAGTAAGGTTTCATCTTCTTTCCAGTCGATCCAGGTCGCAAAATCGATCCGCGGAATCTGGTCATAAAGGTAAATTGTCTGCACAATTGTTGAGTCCTGGTAGGGCCGGGTGATGCGCAGACCGGCACGGACGGGGCCCGCTTCGACCACTTCGACAGCCTGAAGCTCTGAGACTTCCCAGGATTTCTGCTGATAATAGATATCGATGTCCCAGTTGTCATTTCCCATCGGCTTGTCTTCGTAAGCGCGCAGCACATTGGCTTTTGCACCGGGATAGAGCACTTCCCTGTCCACAGTCTTGTCGTAAAGGCGCGTGATTCTCGCCTGCCCGTCCAGCTCCAGGAGCCAGAAGCGGTTCTCCAGGCGTTGTGTATCGACCTGCAGCGAAGAAGATGCCGGTGGTGATGCTGTATCTGACTTAACGCCAGACTGCAGCCTCAGACTGGTGTATCCCTTGGCCGGCACCTGCGGCAGGCAGACCAGCAATCCGTCAGCTGACTGCTGTACCGCCAACAGGTCGCCATGGCAGTCCCGGACCGCAGGCAGCGGCTGTTCAGCAGGCCAGGGCAGGCAAGCAACATCAGACCGGCAAAAGCCGGTGGTGTTGAAGATGACTGCTGTCTGACATTCTGTCGCTATCTGGCTGCAGATCTGGTCCAGCGACTCGTCCAGCAGTTCTTGCCCATTGTCCAGGATCTGCTTGTAGTCTTGTTGCGAATCTTCATAAACCGGTTCGATGGAAGATCCGGGGAGGATGTCATGGAACTGGTTGAGCAGGATCTTCTCCCAGCCCTGGGCCAGTCTGTCGGCTGGATAAGCCATACCGTCGGTCAAACCGGCCAGAACCGCCATAAATTCGGCATCCTGGTAGAGCAGTTCGGCTTTGCGGTTGGCGCGTTTGTTGCGTGCCATCGAGGTATAGGTTCCGCGATGGTATTCAAAATACAACTCGCCGACCCAGCGTTTCAGCCATGGGCTGTCTTGCAGCTGCTTATCTGCCCGTTCGAAATAAGCCCGGCTCGTCTCCATCGTCACGCGCGGGCATCCCGGGATACCGCGAGCCATGCGCAGGCCGCGTTCGATCATGTCCTCGGTTGTGCCGCCGCCGCCATCGCCGTAGCCATACGCGACCAGGATGTCTTCGTGGATCTGCTTGTCGAGATAGCGTTTCCAACCGCGCATGACCGGTGCAGGTGTCAAATATCCATTGTAGGTGCTGAAGTAAGATTTCTGTGGCAGTGGGGTGTTTTCAGAGGTCGTGATGAAATGCGTCAGGACAGTCGAGCCGTCGATCCCCTGCCATCGGAACGTGTCGGCCGGAATCTGGTTGTACTGATTCCAGTTAATCTTCGTTGTCATGAAATAATCGATGCCCGCCTTCTTCATGATCTGCGGCAGCGCGGCGCTGTAGCCGAACACGTCCGGCAGCCAGAGGATGCGGTTGTCTTTGCCAAACTGCTCGCGGAAGTAACGTTTCCCGTAGAGGAACTGGCGCACCAGCGACTCACCTGCCGTCAGGTTGCAGTCGGCCTCGACC
>JAWSUP010000007.1:0-27525 GCA_033549405.1 Bacillota bacterium
CGTTGATTTTTCTGCCGGGTCAACGGCAGAAAAATCAACGACAACAATCATTGTCAGGGAATACCTGAACCAGCAGGCCGCCATGCGCGCTTTCGAAAATGATGCGCTTGACCTTATTCTGTTGGACACGCAGCTGCTATCTGGTTATACTGTTCGCAGCAGTCTGCGTATCGATCACTTCACCGGACCGGAAATTTTGTTTATGTCCTGCAATACACGCAACCGCCAGACGCTGGCTGATGAAAAAAAGCTTGCAAAGATCAAGCAGGTTCTGCAGGACATGAAGCAAAGCAGCAAAGCGTTCAGCGACTGGGCAGAAACCAGCAGCCTGGGATTTTCTGCCGTCAGCTGGCTGGGTCAGCAGGTTGGACCGTCTGTTGCCGACATTCTGGCGGAACATGAATCAGACTGGTCAGAACAGGAGACCACCTTGCTGCTGATCGTGCCGGAGCAGGATGCACGCCGAGTCCGGCTGGCTCATGAGGCAGCCGACTTTTTGTCCCGGGCAGGTATCAGCTGCAGTGTCAGCAGTCTGGCGAGAGAACAATTCTGGCAGGACCTTGCGGCGGGTCGTTACGACCTCGCCCTGATGACCGTACAGATGCCGGTCAAACCACAACCGGGATTTCTGGTTCAAGAACCGGCACACCCGTTGTTTGCAG
This sequence comes from Bacillota bacterium, assembly GCA_033549405.1. Lineage (GTDB taxonomy): Bacteria > Bacillota > Clostridia > Saccharofermentanales > UBA5734 > JAAYBY01. The sequence goes on from JAWSUP010000007.1 coordinate 663, forward strand.
GCCTGGCAGCAATCCGGGACAGCGGAGCAGGTCTGAGCGATGAATCGCTCTGGCGTGAGACCTGGCAACAGACTCATCCGATTACACAGCTCTCCCGAGTCATGTCTGAAGCCATTGATACCGACTGGCTGATGGCCTTGAAAGAAACAACGGCCAGATCTCCCTGGGAGATCTTGTGCTTGCCCTATATGGGCCTGGTATACGGAAATCGAGTCAATGGCCAGAGTCGGCCTAACCGATATCACCCGTACGATAACATAGAGGAGCTATGGATATGGTCTGGACAATCATCATCATCTTCCTGAGCGCAGCTGATCAGTTGATCAAGGCTGTCATCAACAGCAATCTGGCGCCGTCGGACCGCATTACGGTCATCGATGGTTTTTTCTATATCATTCAGCGCCATAACAGTGGCGCTGCATGGAGTTTCCTGGCCGAGCCGGATTGGGGCATCTATATCCTGATGGCTCTGTCGATCATCATGACACTGCTTTTGATCTGGATCCTGATCCGTGTCAGGGTGAGAGCGCTGCGCATTTGCCTGACTTTGATCATATCAGGCAGCATCGGCAACATGATCGACCGGATCCGCATTTTAAAAGTGACAGATTATCTGGACTTCCATTTTGGCAATTATATTTTTCCGACATTCAACCTGGCAGACATGCTGATTGTCTGCGGTACCATTCTGCTGTGTATCCTGCTCATACGGGACCAGACACTGGTCGATGCGTTCTTTCCTGTTAAAAAACACGCAGGAGACGACAGTGAAAAGGGGGATAAGCATGCTGCAAAACATCAGGATTCCTGAATCCAACCTGCGGCTAGACCGGTGCTTATCCGATCTGCTGCCGGATCATTCCAGGTCTTTTCTCCAGAAACTCCTGGCAGATGGACGGGCAACCATGAATGGAAAAATCCTGAAGCCATCATGGAAAACAGTTGCCGGTTCTGTCATTGCGCTTGATATACCAGAACCAGAACCGACACTGATCCAGCCGCAAGACATACCGCTGGATATTGTGTATGAAGATAAATGGCTGATCGTTGTCAACAAGCCGCAGGGGATGGTTGTCCATCCGGCGGTCGGACATCGCGACCGGACGTTGGTGAATGCACTGCTGCAGCATTGTGCCGGTCATTTATCAGACATCAACGGTGTGATTCGTCCGGGTATTGTTCATCGGATCGATAAAGATACATCCGGGTTGCTTCTGGTCGTCAAGGACAATCGGATCCACGCCGATATCAGCGAGAAAATAAGGCGTCATGAAATCAGACGCGTTTATCAGGCACTGGTATATGGTCATGTGTCTGCTGCGACCGGGACCATCGATGCGCCGATCGGCCGGGACCCGCGTCACCGCCAGCGCATGGCTGTGGTGGCTGAAGGAAAGCCGGCCCTGTCGCATTTTCAGACCATCAGGGCGTCTGACCGGGCCAGCTGGCTTGAAGTCAGCCTGGAAACGGGCCGCACGCACCAGATCCGGGTACACATGCAATACATAGGGCATCCGATCGTCGGAGATCCGCTCTATGCAGGAAATCGGCCGCGGTATGACCTGACTGGACAGACACTACACGCCGGATCACTGTCTCTGACTCATCCGGTGACCGGAGAAAAAATGACCCTGACCAGTCCGGTACCGGATACCTTTACCAGGATTGCGGAACAATTACTATGACCAGCCTGTCAGGATCTGAAAAAAGCATCAAAAAGAGCCGTCTGCGTCAGCAATTCATGATGTTCGTTATCATGTTGCTGGTAGGTTTTATTGTCATGAATCATATTCAGGCGACGCGTGCCACCACCCAAAACAGAAACCTGGTCATCATCTACCGGGAAAGGGAAGAACAGTTGAATCGGCAAATAGAGCAGAACCGTAAACTGCAGCAGGAAAATGAGCAGCTGAACGCCAGAAAAGCAGCCGCAATTGAATCGCTGCTGATCGACCAGGGCTATGAAGACTTGTCTTCTGAACTCCAGAAGGTACGGCTTCTGGCAGGTTTCACCGAGGTGCACGGTCCTGGTATCATCTTGACATTGAACGACAAACCTGACTATGACATCCTCAAAGATTCAGATGCGTCGATCGTCCATGACGGCGATATCCGCCATGCCCTCGATCTGTTGCGCAATGCAGGCGCTGCGGCACTGTCGGTCAATGACATCAGGATAACCCATGTATCGTTTATCCAGTGTATCGGCTCAACAATCCGCTGCAACCAGGAGCGGATGTTACCGCCCTATGTAATTAAAGCCATCGGCGACCCGGAACAGCTGGCTAATGCCATCCTGGAGGACAACCTGTTTATCATGCGCCAGTTTCAGGATATCGGCCTGATTGTTTCGGTTCAGATTATTGATGAGGTAATATTACCGCCGTTTGCCGATTCAGATGATTTTGATCGGTACATCACCCTTCTGGAGGGAAACTGATATGAAACAGACTTTTTTGCGAACGGTTGCTTTTACTGCTGTCTGCATCATACTGGGCATTCTGATTTCGCTTCAGATGAAGAATGTCAATCTGAGCAACATCAGCGAAAACAACATCGCCGAGTTGCAGAACAAGCTGATCGACTATATTAATAAAAACGCAGAACTGTCTGAACGCAATGCCGATTTATACGAATATGTCCGTATTCTGGAGAACGACAAGGCCTCGGGTAATGCCCAGATCGAATCGATCGTGCGTGAAAAAGAACGCGCTGCCATTTTTGCCGGTCTGCGCGAAGTTCGCAACTATGGCATTATTATAAAGATCAGCTGTGGTGAAGGTGCTGAGATCAAGGACAGTGTCCTGCGCCAGTTTGTCAATGAATTGCGCAATCTTGGGGCGCAAGCAGTTGCCATCAACGATGAACGGCTGGTTGCCACATCTGAAATCAGAAGCAGTGGATCCACGATCATCATCAACGGCAACAGCTACAGCCGGCAGGAGCCGTTCGAGATCAAAGCCATTACAGATCCACAAAACGAAAAGTCGATTTTTGATTATCTGAACTCGATCAAGCGGGCCATACTGGCAGATATCCAGATCCAGAACGATCAGTATACGATCGATTTTAATGCCTTTCCGGAACTGACGATCCCAGCCCTGAGCGAAGACAGCGTCGCGTTCAGGATCGATCTGTTGATGCCGAAGAATTAAGGGGCTGTTAAGTAATTAGTTGGTCTTTTCCCTGAAAGATTGACGAGTCTGGTTAATCTTTCAGGGAATATATAGAGCAAGTTATTTGTTAACAGCCCCTAAGCGAAGGAGACCCTTCATGGAGAGAAAAATCAGTGTCGACCATACACAAGCTGCCCTGGCAGTTTTTGGCAGTTGCAACGGCCATCTGGACCTGATCGGGCAGATACTAGACGTAAGCCTGGAAGTTACAGATGGCGGACTGCTGATTCAAGGGGATGAAGAGAATCTGGCCAAGGCTGCTGCCGTCTGCGAGCAGCTCCTGGAGATCGATCGTCAGGGTCATCCCATCAACCTGCAACTGGTGACATACCTGGCAGATACGGCCAAAGAAGGCAATCTGGAGCAAGTATTCGGCTATACGCCTGATTGTGTATGCGTCACAGCCAAAGGCCGTCCTGTACGCAGCAAAACGCTGGGGCAAAAGGCTTATGTACAGGCTATTCGCACGAATGAGATTACTTTCGCCATCGGTCCAGCCGGTACCGGCAAGACATTCCTGGCTGTAGCGATGGCCGTCAACGCATTCAGGGCTCACGAAGTAAGCCGGATCATTCTGACCCGACCGGCTGTGGAAGCCGGTGAGAAACTGGGATTTTTACCTGGGGATCTGCAGAACAAGGTGGATCCTTATATGCGGCCATTATACGACGCTCTGCACGAACTGATGGGTGTTGACCACTATCTGCGCAACCTGGAAAAAGGTCTCATTGAGGTATCGCCGCTCGCTTATATGCGCGGACGGACACTGGACGAGGCTTTCATCATCCTTGATGAGGCTCAGAATACGACGCCGGAACAGATGAAGATGTTTTTGACCAGGCTCGGGTTCAATTCACGGGCGGTCGTTACTGGAGATATCACCCAGATTGATCTGCCGTTTGACAAGAAATCAGGTTTGAAAGAAGCACGGCATATTCTGGCGGGCGTCGAAGGGCTGTCCTTTGTCGAACTGACCCAGCGGGATGTTGTCCGCAACGCCCTGGTTCAGCGTATCATCCGTGCCTATGAAAAATCAGGACAGAGGGGAGGGTGAGGCTGTCATGAAGTTGACTTCCCGCATTCGCATTCTGCTGGTTTCTGTTGTATCCATCCTGCTTCTGGCCATTGTGCTGGCAGTTATTTACACAGGTTCCATGCCGGAAAAATACATGCTGCGCCCTGGCGATGTCAGTCCTTATGACATCATTGCACCACGCAGTATCCGCGATCAGGCTGAGACAGAAATGCGTGCCTCCAGGGCGGCTGCAGAAGTCACAGACATCGTTCTGCGCTCAGATCAGATCGTGACGACCGTCATGGTTCGGGTTGATCATTTCTTTGAGCTGATCGAGCAGGAACGGTCAGACCCGCCCATCGCGACGCCGACACCACTGCCGACTGCAACGCCGGCGCCAGAACCGACCGCGTCAGAAGAGCCTGCCGCGACAGAACCGACCAACAGAACCGACCCGACCAGTTCTGCAGAACCGATCATCGATCAGGAAGCACTGGCCAGCCGGATATCCTGGTTGATCAACCGCGAATTACAGCTGATCATCAGCCAGAATGATGCGATGATCTTCGCCACCGTTGGTGACGATCGCCTGGCCAGTATCGGCGGCCATGTCAGATCCATAGCCGACTTGATTATGTCTGATCGCGTTGATCAGGCAACTCTGCGTAACAGAATCAGCGAAAAGGTTATCAGTCTGAACGAATCAATCGTATATAACAAGGAAGACATCAATGTCATAGAGCGATCTCTGACACTGCTGCTTGAACCCAATGTCGTCTATGACAGTGTGGCGACAGAGAACGCGAGAAAAGCAGCTTATGACAAAGTAGCCAACAATCCGGTCATGATCGAGAAAGGCACGCGGATTGTGTCGATCGATGACATCATAACGGATGAGACTTACAGTCTGCTGCTCGACCTCGACCTGATCGACAGCGGCCGGTTCGATTACATGCATCTGGCAGGCATTCTGCTTCTGCTTTTGCTGGTATGCGGCATCGCAACCTTCTATGTGCTGCATTATGAAAAGGAAAACATCAACAGCACCCGGGATGGCGTTGCCCTGCTGTTGGCTGTTTTGATTCCGCTTCTCATATCCGCTTACATCACACGCCACGCCCCGCTATCGCCACCTGTCTATTTCGCAGCCGTTCTGATCGCAGCCTATTTTGGCTTCAGGGCGTCAATCATTTTATCCATGTGCATCGCGGCTCTGATTTTACCGATGACCAATTTCAATCCGATCTTCCTGGCAGTCGCCATGATCGGCAGCCTGGTCGCGGCGCTGTTTGCAAAAGGTATCATCCGTAAAGACAATTATGCCTTCATTATTCTGGCCACATCCGGCGTCAACTTTCTTACCGCCCTGGCCTTCAGCATCATCCAGAAAGACAGCTGGCCGGACATCATCCTCAACTGCAGCTATACTGCAGCCAGCGGCGCCTTGTCGGTCATCGCAGCAATCGGCTTTATGCCGCTTTTTGAGATGCTGTTCAATTCCGTGTCGCCCCTGCGGCTGATCGAGTTGTCCCAGCCGGGCCATCCGCTGCTGCGTCGCCTGTTTGTCGAAGCACCGGGCAGCTCGCAACACAGCATGATGGTCGCCAATCTGGCTGACTCAGCCGCTGTAGCGATCGGCGCCAATGCGCTGCTTGCCCGTGTCGGCTCCTACTACCACGACATCGGCAAGCTGGAAAGCCCGCTGATGTTCACGGAGAACCAGGAAGGTGAAAATCCCCACGATTATCTGCCACCCGACAAGAGCGCCAACATCATACTCGGCCATCCGGATGCCGGCGTCCGTATCGGGCGACGCTACCGACTGCCGGCGCCGATTTTGCGAATTATCCACGAACACCATGGATCGACAGCGCAGGTGTATTTCCTGCATAAGGCCAGGAAAATGGCTGAGAATGGCGAACATGGTGAACCGGATCCCAATCAGTACAAATACCGCTGCCCCATTCCCAGCACGCGTGAGTCGTCTATTGTCATGCTGGCAGATTCCGTTGAGGCAGCCATGAAATCGACCGGGACCAGCACCATCGAAGATGCAGAGAAACTGATCCGGCGTGTCATTAAATCCAAGAACGAGCAGGATCAGCTGGTTCAATCCGGCTTGTCATTCCACGATATTGAACTGATCATCCAGGCATTCCTGCAAGTCTATACAGGCCATTTCCATGAAAGGATCAAATATCCCGATGATCATCCAGTTCGTCAACCGTCAGAGTAAACTGGCGACAAAAACCTGGCAGTCGTTGATCCGCCAGGTGTTGCCAACCGCAATACCTGTCATCTCTGCTGCTGCCGACCCGGCTCAGCCACAATCGCAGATGCAGGGCTCAATACTGCCGGCAGAACCTTCTGTGACAGTGATCTTTGCCGGCCCGATCGTCATGCGCCGGATTAACCGCGAGACACGCGGCATTGACCGCCTGACCGATGTCCTGTCGTTTCCGCTTCTGGATATGCAGGAAGGCCGCTTGGTCGCTCCATTAGGTCCGCAGGATTATGACAAGACCGCCAACGGCTGGACGATGCTGCCCCTCGGTGATATTGTGATAGCACCGGATATCGCCATGCAGCAGGCAAAACAGTACGGTCACAGTGTGGAACGTGAGATGGCATTTCTGGCAGTCCATGGTCTGCTGCACCTGCTTGGCTATGACCACGACACTGACGACAGAGAAAAGAATATGATGACCTTGCATGAAGCAATTCTCCAGCCGCTTGGCCTGAACCGCACCGCCAGACGCGGGCCGGAACTATTTTAACAAACATGAGGAGATAACCATATGTCCCAACCTGAGTTCAAATCCGGATTCATCAGCCTGACTGGTCTGCCCAATGCCGGCAAATCGACCTTGCTCAACCAGTTGGTCGGCATGCACCTGGCGATCACATCACCAAAGCCACAGACGACACGGCAGGTCATACGCGCCATCGTCGATGAACCGGACTGCCAGATCATCTTTCTGGATACGCCCGGTTACCACAATCCAAAATCCAGGCTTGACCGGTTTATGCTGAACGGGATCATGGCCGCACTGACAGATGGGGACATCATCTTGCTGGTCACCGACGCAGATGCTGCGGACAGAGCGAATCCGGCAGCCGGTCTTCCCAGACTTGAACAAGCTTTGCTGGAACGCCTGCAAAGAATGGACAAACCAGTGATTCTTGCCCTGAACAAGGTCGACAAGATGGCCAAAGAAGCCTTGTTGCCTTTGATTGCCCGCTATGACCAAGCCTACCCCTTTAGCGCCATTATCCCCATCTCAGCGCGCAGCGGCGATGGTGTGGAACAGTTGCTGGCAGAGATCCGGCGTCTGCTCCAGCCTGGCCCGCGTTATTTCCCGATCGATACGTTGACAGATCAGACCGAGCGGTCCATGGCAGCTGAGCTGATACGCGAACAAGTGCTTCTGCTGACCCATGCCGAAATACCGCACGGCGTCGCCATTGAGATCGAAGCGTTTGAAGAAATTGGCGAACCGGAGCGCGAGCGTGTACTGATCAATGCGGCCATCTATTGCGACAAAGATTCACATAAAGGTATCCTGATCGGGAAACAGGGATCGATGCTCAAAAATATCGGCACCCAAGCCCGCCTAAGCATCGAAGAGATGACTGGATGTCCCTGCTATCTGGAACTGTTTGTCAAGGTCCGTGAAGACTGGCGCAACCGGCGTGACATTCTGCGCAGTCTCGGCCTGGACAGTCGCCCCTGATTGCGGCTAAGCACATGGCACATGTTAAGACAAAAGGATTTGTTGTGCGGGTTGTTCCTGTCGGCGAAAGCGACCGGATCATCAGCCTGCTGACCGAAGATCAAGGTCTGATCAGCGTCTCTGTCCGTGGCGCCCGACGAACCCGCAGCCCGCACCTGATGACCACCCAGATTTTTTCTTTCAGCACATTTGAGCTCTTTTACAATAAAGGACATTACAGCATTAATGTATCGGAACTGATCGAGCCGTTTTCTGCGCTGCAGCAGGATATCGACCGGCTGGTCTGCGCCTCACATCTGGCGGAAGTCTTAATCGACAGTCTGCGGGATGACCTGGCACAGCCTGGAGTCTACAGGCTCTGGGCTTATGGCATGCAGGCAATCAGTCGTCAGCCTGATCCGTTTTTATCTGTTCATGTTGTCCAGCTGCGCCTCTTGATGGAGATCGGCTTTGCCCCGCGCCTCGACAGTTGTGTGCTTTGCGGCAGCCCGATTGAACAGATGGCAGACGATGCGCTGTACTTCAGTATTGCAGCCGGCGGCCTCATCTGTGGCCGGCCGGTTTGTCATAACAGGGCTGCAGACCGTCAAGACATGCCACCTGGTGGGCTGGCATGCCTCCAGCATATCCTCCGGTCTGCCTTGCCGCGTCTGTTCTCATTTACCCTCGCCCCGGATGTCCGGCGTTTTGTGATCGACCTGTCTGCCCGGTACCTGAACCACCAGATGGAAAAGGCATATACCCGACTCGATATGATCAGGCACCTGCATGCCGACTTCGAACCTTACGAAACACCGCAAACAGATCAAGGGGCTGAACCTACCGAAAAAGACGATCAGTCCGATGGCTGACAGGGCCCCCAGAACCCGTATAATTCAGATCTGACTTCTTCCTGGTCCGCAACATTGACCGGCTGCCATTCTGATGGAAAAAGTGAACGGTAGACCGGTGTATCGTAGCGATCATCGATCAGCAGAACGAAGCCGCGGTCATTTTCACTGCGAATCACGCGACCGGCCGCCTGCTGGACTTTGTTGAACCCGGGATAAAGGTAAGCATATTCATAACCGCTGCCCAATGACTGGGCATAATACTGCTTCATGATTTCACGCTCCGGGCAGATCTGTGGCAGGCCAACACCGATAATGACGACTCCGGCCAGCTTTTCTCCGCTTAAATCGATGCCTTCAGCGAAGACACCGCCCATGACGGCAAAGGCTAATAGTGTCCTGCTGCCGAAGTGGTCGAAGCGTGAAAGGTATTTCTGGCGCATCGATTCTTTCATCTCGCGGACCTGGAACAAATAATCGAAGTCGTCCCGGTCCGGGCGGCCACGCAAGAGTGACCGGAGCATCTGCAGATAGGCGTGTGACGGTACAAAAACAAGATAGTTGCCTGTTTTCTGCCGGACAGCCGAGAGCAGAAGGTCGAGGATCGGCTGTATTGTCGCTTGCCGCTGATTATAACGGGTCGAAAGGGTGCTGCAGACCATGACCAGAAGGTTCTCCGGCGGAAAGGGCGATCCCAGAAGCAGTGATTCGGTCGTGTCCTGGCGATGGTGACCCTGCAAAAGTCCCATGTAGTAGGGAAGTGGCGCTAATGTGGCTGAAAAAAACACAGCCGGATAGCGATCCAGGTAACTGGCCGCCAGTTTCGCCGATGCGTCCAGACACATCAGTTCAACCTCAATCGCGCCGGATTTTTTTCTGGCTACTGTGACATAAGCGTCATCATAGAATTCTTCCGCGACACGGCAGAAGAAGAGAAGCAGAAAATATCCTTTAAGCAGTTGTTGCCGGCCTTCGAATTCCGAATGTGCATCGAGGAACAGGTGGCAGCGCGCATTGAAGCGGCTGCAGCGCGCCAGCAGTTCGTTTGGCAGAACCCGCATCGCACGAAACTGGTCGGCCTGCATGACCGCTTCCGCCTTGACCTGTCGTTCAACCGCATCGAAACCGGCCTCACCGGCCTCGATGGCCTGATCAAGCTGGTTCAACCATTCCAGCACCCGGTCAAGATCCTGCTCCAGCGCCGGTGAAAGCCCCTTGATAGCTGTTCTGGACTGATTTAGGGCAGCGACATCCAGAGCTGCGCTGTACATGCTCCGCGAGCGGTCAGGCAGGTTATGCGCTTCATCGACCAGCAGCAAATGTTTTTGCCCATCCTGGTTGAAGAAGCGGTCCAGATGCACCCGCGGATCGAAGGCATAGTTATAGTCGCAGATGATGATTTCGCAATAGACTGCCATGTCCAGCGCCAGCTCGAAGGGACAGACCCGGTGCTTGCGCGCACAGTCCAGCACCTCCTCACGCCCGATCTGCTCGGATAAGAACAGCTGGCGCAACGCATCCGGCAGATGATCATAATAGGCCAGGGCGAAAGGGCACTGGTTCGTATCGCAATAGAGCTCGGGCGCCAGGCAGAGTTTCTCTTTGGCATACAGGATGAGGCTTTTCATCAGTAATCCGGCGCGATGCAGATCGTCCATGGCCCTGGCTGCGACCAGGCGGGCTGAGGTCATATTGGTCAGATAGAAAACATGGTCGACCAGCCTGTTGGCTAGCACCTTGACAGCAGGGTAGAGGGCTGCCATAGTCTTGCCGGTCCCTGTCGGCGCAGAGATGTCGACAGGGCTGATCTGGCGGGAGGCGCCGATAACCTCCTGCATGAAACGTTTCTGGCCAGGACGCAAGTCCGGATAGGGGAATGTCAGGGAAATGCCGCTCTGCAGCCTTCTTTTCTCGCTGCGCAGGATATTGGCGGCGAAATCGATGTATTGACGGCAGGTTTCCAGAAAGAATACAGATAGATCATGACGATCATATGTCATGACATGCCGAACAAGATCGGGCCCTTCCAGAGAAATATAAACGACGGCGATTTCGATCGTGCGCACCGCCTCGCGCTCTGCCAATAGCAGCCAGGCATACAGTTTTGCCTGTGCCCAGTGCAACGGTTCGCCATCTGACGGCAACCGGTCGGGCGGACCGGTAAAGGATTTGATTTCATAAAGGCGCAGCAGCTGCTCAGTGTCGACCAGGGCATCACAACGGCCATTGACTAAGAGGTCGAAGCCGGACAGTTGAATCTGCGCCTGCAGCGTCACCTCGGCCTGAAGCTCAAGACCGTCGAGCTGAGCGGACAATTCCCGGATGCAGCGCTGGTGCAGCCGGATGCCATCGACAGCAGAAACACCGCCATAATCAGGTCCGGACAGTCCGCCACGGCGATGCACGGCTTCCGCCAGAGAACGGATAGCCAGGCGGATAGGTGCAGTAACATCGGTCTTTGGATCTGCTTCACGGCCATACTGTTCAGGAGGCAGACTGGCTTTGTTGTTTTTATCCATTGGGATCATCGGCTGCTCTTCCGCTCCCAAAAAGAGGACGTGGCATATGGTTGAAAGCCGATGCTGTAATAGAACTGCTGTGAAGAGCCGACAATAGCCCTCCGGGCACCGAGCCTGCCGCAGCGGAGGATCGCCTCGAGGACAGCGGCACGTCCTAAACCCATCTTGCGGTAAGCCGGGTCTGTCGCCACAGGCTCGACCAGCGCGCTTTGCGACCGGTCATCCTGCCACATCCCGCAGTAAGAGACAAAGTCCCCATTGGGAGCGACAACAGCGATCTTCAGATCAAGATTGACGTGCGGACGTTTGAATCTCAACTCCCATTCAGGCAATTCTTCATCCTTGAACACAAAGGGACCTTCATTATTTGCTTCGTGATTAAAGCCTTTCCAGAGCACCTGTCCATATTTATACAGATCATAGGACTCCCGCAAGCTGGTGATCGAAAAACCAGCGGGCAGCGTATAGTTGATCGTATCCGGATTGATGGGGAAAACGGCGTCGCCTTCTCTATCCTGCGTGGCATAATAGCCATGCCGGACGGCGATATCCTGCATATTGAGATCGCCATCCAGGACCAGAACGCTGAATTTACCGTCTTTGGCAAGCGCTTCCTGCGCATACAGCAACATTTCTTCTTTCAGATACGCATAATCATTCAGGGTCAGCAGGTAAGCTTTCCCAAGAACGCAGTCATAAGTTGCGGCAGCGACGAGCACACCATTGTCTTCCCAGAAACCGATTTTGGACAACCCGTTTGGCTCCAGCATGCTGTGTGTGATCATCCAGTCCCAGCGCCCGAAATGGTAGTTGTGGCTGTCGAGCTTGATTAAAAAGTCGCGGAGCTTCTCATAATCGTCACCAAAGCGTGGTTCGGGATTGCAGGTTCTGAAAATAACTGCCATATATTTCCCTTTCATCCTATCAATATGAACGTGTTCGCATCAGTCAGATCCTGATGTGAAATCTTACCTCTGCACCTATGAGTATAAGCGATTGCCCGACAGATGTGAATGCATATATATGACATCAAATAAAAGGACTCCGGCATTGTATTTATGCTGGAGCCCTTTAGTGGTGCGGGAAACAGGACTTGAACCTGCATGACCTTTCGATCACTAATACCTGAAACTAGCGCGTCTGCCAATTCCGCCATTCCCGCGGGTCGATGATTATCTTACAACACAGTTGGCAAAAATGCAAGCGATAATTTATAATCAAATGAGGACTTGAGATCGCGCTATCAAACGATCGCCCGATCATCAACGGATGACAACCTGGAGGTTTCTTGTGAATAATAAACTGGATCTGTTCAAATCGTTCATCAAGGGAAAGAAGATCGCTGTGCTTGGAATTGGCATCAGCAATCGACCTTTGATCCGTTATCTGGCAAAAAACGGCGGTGAAATGACCGCATTCGATAAACTGGCTGCGGACGATCCTGTTCTGAAAAGCTCGAAAGAAGCATTTGAAGCTGAAGGCATCAACCTGGAATGGTCTCTTGGACCGGATTATCTGACGAAACTGAAAGGCTATGATCTGATCTTCCGCACACCCAAGATGCGCTGGGATCTGCCGGAACTGCGAGCGGAACGCGAACGGGGCGCTGTCGTGACGTCTGAGATGGAAGTGTTCATGGAACTGTGTCCGGCACCGATGATCGGTATAACCGGCAGCGACGGCAAGACGACTACGACGACCTTGATCAGCCTCATGCTGGAACAGGCTGGCTACACGGTTCATCTCGGAGGCAACATCGGCACCCCGCTTCTGGACCGCATCGACTCGATCAGCGACCAGGATCGGGTGGTTCTGGAATTGTCCAGCTTTCAATTGATGAGCATGCGCATCAGCCCCGAGACAGCGGTTATCACCAATATTTCACCCAATCACCTGGATGTGCATAAAGACTACCAGGAATACATAGACGCCAAAAAGAACCTGATGCTTTACCAACCCTTTTACGGCCGGCTGATTTTGAACGCCTCGAATTACGAGACCCATTCGCTGGCGCCAGAAGCCAGGGGAGAAGTCATTTTCTTTAGTTGGTCTGAAACTGGTCTGGCACGCGGATTTACCATTGAAGTCGGCTGGCTGGTCTGCCGCACGCCTGCTCAGACCACCAGGATTGTCAGGGCAGATGACATCCTTATACCCGGTAAGCACAACGTCGAGAATTACCTGGCAGCGGCAGCGGCGGTCTGGCCTTACGTGAAGCCAGAAGACATCGCTTTAGTCGCCAGGACATTCGGCGGTGTCGCCCACCGGATGGAGCTCGTTCGCGAACTGGATGGCGTCCGCTACTATAACAGTTCGATCGATACCAGCCCGACGCGTACCAAAGCTGCCCTGAGAGCCCTGGCTGAGCGCGGCGAACGCGCTGTCCTGATCCTGGGCGGTCAGGACAAAAAAAGTGATTATACTGGACTGGGAGAAGCGATCCTGTCCGTTTCGTGCAAAATCGTTTTCTGCGGTGACAACGCTGACCTGATCGACGCAGCGCTGAAGCGTGAAGCGGCCTACAGCGGCGTCGACTACAACACCCTGCAGATTGTCCGTTGCCAGGACTACGCCGATGCTGTTCATGCGGCCAGAAAGCTGGCAGAACCAGGCGAAATCGTCATTTTAAGCCCATCCGGCACAAGTTTCGACCATTTTCGCCACTTCGAGGAGCGGGGAAATATGTTCAAACAGTTGGTCGATGAATTATAAGGAGAAGCAAATTTCCCGATTCACGTAAAGGAGAAGCTGAATGAAAAGTAAAATTGCCGTGATCGGCGCCGGCACCTATGGCGCTCATGTTCTCAATGTGTTGTCATCCTCAGCCCAAAATGGCGATATCGACCTGGTGGCCGTTGCCGATATTGATCCGGAGCGGGTCGGGCAGGCAAGCCGCAACTTTGGCATCCGCGGTTACCTGAATTATGATGAAATGCTGGATAAAGAACAGCCAGATGCGGTGGCGGTGGTAACACCGGATTACCTGCACAAGGCTGTGACGCTCGCCGCCGCGCAAAGAAATGTGCATGTGCTCTGCCAGAAACCGATCGCAACCGACAGTCGGGAAGGCTGTGAGATGATCGATGAAGCCGCGAAGGCTGGCATACTGCTCTATGTCGACTATCATAAACGCTTTGATCCGGCTCATCGTGCCTTGAAAAGAGACATTGCCCGGGGACGGCTGGGCACGATCCTGTATGGTGATGTCTACATGGAAGACCGCATCGAAGTGCCATCGGTCTGGTTTACCCGCTGGGCTCATCTGAGCTCTCCCGCCTGGTTTCTTGGAACCCATTTCTACGATCTTGTCTCCTGGCTGATGCAATCAAGGCCAACCCGGGTTTTTGCCCATGGAAACAAGGTCAAGCTTAAGTCGATGGGCATCGACACCTACGATCATGTGTCGGCTCTGGTTGTTTACGCTAACGGCGCAACGATAACTTTCCATGCCTCCTGGATCTTGCCGGGCAATTTCCCCAGTATCGTCAACCAGCAGATCCGCCTGGTGGGCAGCGAAGGCATCTGTGAGATCGACTCGCAGGATCGCGGCATGCTGACGAGCTATGCAGCCGATACATCGAGCCAGGTGCACAATCCTTTCAGCAAAACAGATACGGATGATTCATATGGTATCCCGATGAGTGGCTACACCTGTGAATCCATCCTGCATTTCGTACGTATCCTGAAAAAACTAAAAGGTGGTCAATCCTTGCAGGATTTGCAGGGCCAGTACCCCAGCGGGGCAGAAGCCCTGACGGCGACCATACTCTGTGAAGCTATCCACCGGAGTCTTCTATCAGGCGCTATTGAGCTGATCGGGCCGGATCCCCTGATCTAAAAACAGATTGACGATGAGCGCTGCCGGATGTATTGTATTGCCGTAACATTGAAGGCCTGTCGGAAAACGCTGACCACAGGGCATTTCTGAGTATGAACGTTATCAGGAGAAGGTGTATCTTGCATGGACAACCAGGCTTTGACCCACTATATGAACGACGCGATCAGGCAGCTAGTCAAGGATGTTTTCAGGAATACGCTGAATAATCCGAAGGAAACAGCTTTTCTGCTGCGCTTCCAACGCAGCAGCCGCTTGGCGATGCGGCGCCGGCTTGATCTCGAAGCGAAGGGCCATCATATCCCGGCATTCCTGATCGCCAGCATCACGCAGAGCTGCAATTTGTTCTGCAGTGGCTGCTATGCACGAGCCGGCGGAATCTGCCAGGAAAACGGGAAAGCAGATGAGCTGACAGGCGCAGAATGGGGTGATCTGTTCGACCAGTCTGAAAAAGCCGGGATCCAGTTTGTTCTGCTTGCCGGTGGTGAACCGCTGATTCGCCAGGATGTGCTGGCAGCGGCTGCGCAGTTCGAGAACATCCTGTTTCCTGTCTTCACCAATGGCACCCTGATTGACACAGCATACCTGAAACTTCTGGATAAGCACCGCAACCTGGTGCCGGTGCTCAGCCTGGAGGGCGGCCGTGACAGAACGGATCAGCGACGAGGAGCAGGCACGCATGACATGCTCTGCAGCAAGATGCAGACGCTGCACAACAACAACCTGCTTTATGGTGTTTCCGTCACAGTTACCCGTGATAATCTTGAAGAGGTAAGCAGCCAAACCTTCACCGATCAGCTCAACAAGATGGGATGCCGTCTTGTGTTTTACATCGAGTATGTTCCTGTTGATCCGGGCAGCCGCTTGCAGGCAATCGCAGATCCTGAACGGAAAATAATGTCCGACAGGCAGATTGCCCTGAAAGAGCAGTTTCCGTCCATCTTCTTTCTTTCCTTTCCCGGTGATGAAGAGGAGATGGGTGGCTGCCTGGCCGCTGGCCGGGGATTTTTCCACATCAGTCCGTCCGGAGAAGCCCAGGCCTGTCCTTTTGCCCCATTTTCAGACCGCAGCCTGCGCAGGCAAACACTCCTTGACGTGCTGCAGTCAGACTTTTTCAGGCGGCTGCAGCAGGAGAACCTGGTTGGTGGCGAACATACCGGCGGCTGCACGCTTTTTGAGCATAAAGATAAGGTGGCAGCCATCTTGCAGGAGATGGCGGTCGGGCAGGGTGACAGTGACTGATGGTTCAGGCGAACGACTCTCAGGAGGATTGTGATGTTCAGACACTTGTTTACACGCTTTTCACTTTTTAAAAGGCTGTTAATCTCAAATCTGCTAATGATCTTTGTCATTGTCTCGATCAGTTTTGCTTTATATGCTTTGATCCTGGCAAATGAAATCGATAACACCATCGAATCCAACCAGCAGATACTGGTTAAAACGAGAGAGAACATCGACAATAAACTGAATGATATCAACAATCAAATCCTGGAATTGACACTAAACAGCCAGATCTTTGAATTGATGAATTACCGGGTCAATCTTGACGGAAGCGATCTCAGTAAACTCAAGTCGTATATGAAAGCACTTCCGAGATTGACTTTGGGTAATGAATACATCAAAGCGTATTATCTCTATTCAAGTAAAAATAATCTGCTGATCATGCCATCCGCAGTCTATACGCGCATGAATCTGTATTATGATCCATTATTTCTCTTTGGCGATCTCAACTATGACGAATGGTTAGTGTCTGTCCTTGACGTGTTCTGTTATGGCAAGTTTCTGATCTCGCAAAATGTCATGATTAACGGACAAATATCAAAATGTGTGCCCTATATCTATACATTTGCAGGTGCCTCCGGGATCAACTCGGTTGGTCAGTTTGTTTTTTTCATCAAGGAAAGCAGCCTGATCGACCTGATGGAACAGGCGCACCATAGTGGCGCATTTTATACCAGTATTATTGATGATCAAAACAATACAATCGTATCGAGTGGTAACGCTTCCTGGACTGAAGCACTATCTGAACACATTCGTTCAAGTCAGCAATTCACTTCATATGAAGAGATAGACATCGATGGAGAGCGACTGATCGTTGTTCAAAGCAAATCCGGCAAATATGGGTATGCTGTTTTGTCCGTGATTCCCTATCACGCAATCGTTCAGTCGGATAATGTACGGTATACCAAACTGCTTTTATTGTCTGCTGTCCTGATCATGCTTCTGATCGGTATTGTACTTTCCTATGTGATGGCTGCCAGCAGCAGCAAGCCGCTTCACAACATCATCAAAAACCATCAGATAAGCCTTGAAGACCAACAGCATCGAGAAAACACAAATGAGATATCGCTGATAGACCAGACACTGACTAAAATGAAAAATCGACAAACTGACCTGCTCCATGATATCGATACACAGCGCAACTGGGCGAAAGATATTGTCTTCAGCCAGATCGTCGACGGCAGTATTTCGCAACAGCCTGACGTGGACAGGACATTGGCGACACTGGGCATCGAGCTTGATTTTGATTACTGTCATGGTGTTGCAATGACTTACAGAAGCTTTCTCAGGCAGTCCGACACCATGACCGAATCCTTTAATTGTCATCTTTACCTTGAGGAAGTGCTGAATGACATGACTGACATCATTCCATTTCACAAGAGAGCGACACAGGACACGTTGCTGTTGCTGTTTCTGACCAATAAAAATGATGACATCAAGGAATTCTTCAATAGCTTTTACATGCAGATGCTCAACCAGTATGGTACAGAGGTGCATGTTTTCATTGGATGCGGTGAAACCAGCCTGTGTGATGTCGACCGGTCATTTATCGAAGCAAAACATCTGTGCCTATCTGCAGACAGATCGGGTGGTCAGCATGTCTTCATCACTGAAAGACAGGCAGACGAATGCTCTGTCAACCTTTTCATGCCAGAACAATCGAGGCGCTTGATCGACCTTTGTATCAGCGGAAATCAAGACAATGCCATCAAAGAACTGGACCAGATCTGGAATCGGATCACGAAAAAACAGATCCAGACAAAGCTCAGCCTGCAGGTTATCACTTCTGACATTGTCAGCACGATGCACAAGGTGCTTGGTTGCATCCCGGGCGATGTACCAGACGAACTGCAGCGATTTGTTGATGAGGGAGCTGAAACGCAACTGCGCGAACTTTCCTTGCACCATGTATTTGACTATGCCCGTGCGTGCATCATTCAGTTCAGCAATCATATAAAGGAGAATCAAAGCAATCAAAACATTCAGAAAATCAACCAGATCAAGTGCCATATCGACACAAACTACAGCGACATGAATATGAGTTTACAAAGTGTCAGTTCATATTTTAATATGACCGAACACTACCTATCTGACTTTTTCAAGAAGCAGACGGGAGACAATTTCTCGTCATATATTGAGAGAACGCGCATCAACCATGCTCAAGAGATGCTGGAGCAAGGCATGAGCATCAATGATATCGCCAGTCAAGTTGGGTATATGAATGTGAATACATTCCGGAGAGCCTATCGCCGGCGCATCGGACACAATCCGAATATTGATAAAAAAGATAATTGAAATCAGTCAGTTACCGATGCGCAAAATCACAGTCAAGATCGCAGTAATTGGGTTGCGTTAACGTCATGATCAGGACATTTGTAACATAACGCACAGACGATACTTTGAAAATAACAAAAACATCAGTAATAATGTCATTCGGCTGAGAAATGATTCTTGTTCTCAGCTTTTTTTCGTTTTATAGTTTGCTTGTCTGAAAACTGATTGCCCGTGACAGTTAAAATGAAATGATCTGCAATGCGCAAATCTAGAGGAATGGAGGCGATGTGCTTTGACCAAGATAGCCGATCCTGTCGTAACCGCTGCACAGAATCTGAAACACAAAAACAGGCAAAAGTGGCTGATCAACTGGGAACTGTATCTTTTGTTGATGATCCCGGTCATCTATATACTTGTGTTCAAGTATTACCCCATGTATGGTGCCCAAATCGCATTTAAGGATTTTCGGGTGACCAAGGGCATCCTGGGCAGCGACTGGGTCGGAATCAAACATTTCAAAAACTTCTTCTCAAACTATCAATTTAGCAGGATTCTCACGAACACACTCGGTATCAATATCTATATGCTGATTGCCGGATTTCCGGCGCCCATCCTACTGGCAATTCTGCTCAACTATCTGCCAAGCAGGCAATTTCGCAAAACGGTCCAGATGGTTACATACACGCCTTATTTTATCTCGACCGTTGTCATTGTTGCGATGGTGATCCAGTTCACCAGCATCCGCAGCGGTCTGATCAATAATGTCATTGCCGCTTTTGGCGGCAATCGAATCGATATGATGGGCAACAAAGACCTTTTCTGGTCGATCTATGTCTGGTCAGGCATCTGGCAGGGCGCCGGCTATGGGTCGATCATCTATATTGCCGCATTATCGAGTGTGGATCCTGAATTGCACGAGGCGGCGGTTGTGGACGGGGCCAGCCTGATCAAGAGAATCTGGCATATCGATTTGCCCAGTATTGCGCCCACCATCGTGATCCTGCTGATCCTGAGGTGCGGCAACATCATCAATGTCGGTTTTGAAAAAACCCTCTTGATGCAGAACAGCTTGAATCTGGCCAGATCCGAAGTGATTTCCACCTATACATATAAAGTAGGCCTCGCAAGTAGCACCAATCAGTATTCTTATGCTTCAGCGATCGGGCTTTTTACATCGGTTATCAACTTTGTGATGCTCATATCAGTCAATACCATTGCCAGAAAACTCAATAAGACATCACTGTTCTGAGATCAGGAGAATGAGCATGAGAATGAAAAGTAATCCAAAATTATTTCAATACAACAGCGATGTCGCGTTCATCTTGTTTGACTGGGCGGTGATGATCGGAGTCTTCATTGTCGTCTTTTACCCGCTCTGGTATGTTGTGCTTTCATCCTTTGACGCGGATATTTACAGTACAGCAATTAAACTGGTTCCGCTGCAATTCAGCGTAGAAGGTTATAGGGCAATTTTTCAGTACAGTAAAATATGGGTCGGCTACAGAAATTCGATCGTCTACACGTCGACTGGTACGCTGATCAGCCTGATCATGACAATTTGTGCAGCTTACCCATTATCCAGAAAAGACCTGAAAGGTCGCACGGTTGTTATGCTCATCTTTTCATTTACTATGTACTTCAGTGGTGGGCTGATTCCTTCGTTTCTGCTGGTTGCTGATCTGAATTTGCTTGATTCCATGTGGGCCTTGATACTCCCGGGCGCCATATCTGTCTATAACATGATCGTGATGCGCACTTATTTCGCCACGACGATTCCAGATGAGTTGCTTGACGCATCACGTGTGGATGGCTGTAGCAACAGCCGCTTCCTGACCTCTGTGGTCCTGCCCTTATCCACACCTATTTTGGCGGTTATCAGCATGTACTATGCAGTCGATATCTGGAACAGCTACTTCAATGCCCTGATCTACATTACCGACGCTGCCAAATTTCCCCTACAGATGATATTGCGGGAAATCCTGATCTCAAACACAATCGATGCCAATATGCTCGGTGACTATGATCCGGAATCTGCAGCACAGTTGATTCGGATGCAGGAAATCATGAAGTACTCGCTGATCATCGTGGCATCGGTACCCATGTTGATTATCTATCCGTTTGTCCAACGCTATTTTGTCAAAGGCGTCATGATCGGCGCGATAAAGGGGTGATGAAAAGAAGTATTGTTTGTCTGAACAGGGAGGAAAAAGGATAATGGCATACAGAAGGTATGCGCAACCCATGATGAGGAGGATGTTCATGAAAAAACTGATTGTGTTTGTATTGATTATCAGCATGCTGGCTTTGGCGGTTGCCTGTTCGGGTGGAACAACGACAACCGGTACAACACAGGCGACAACGAAAGGTTCGACCAATACGACCGGAACCACCAGTACCACAAAGGGATCAGGACTGAATGCGCCAGGCGTATTTCCGGTATCAGATGAGCCGATTACATTAAAATTTTTGACGCGTTACTTTGGTGAAGGCAGCGGAAAATATGACTTGAACACCAATGACGTTACATTAATGCTTGAAGAGAAAACCAATATCCACATCGAATGGGATCATTTGCCGGCAGAGGATGCGGCAACAAAACTCAACCTGATTATCGTTGGCGGTGAATATCCTGATGTCTTATTTGAATTCCCAGTTGACCAGTCGAAAATTCTTGAATGGTCAGAAGAAGGCATCATCCTGCCGCAGAATAACTACATTGAAAACAACACCATCAACTATAGAAAGATTTTGCAGGATCGTGAAGATATCAGGATAGCAACGACAGCGCCGGACGGGAACATCTACTCCTGGGCTCGCACTGATGGCGGCATCCACATTCTTGTCAACACGAAGATCTTTGTCTATGATGCCTGGCGGACACAATACATGGAAGCAACAGGCAGCAAGGTGGAGACAACCGCAGATTATAAGGCGATGTTGACATATTTCCGCGATAACGACATGAATGGAAACGGCAATAACTCAGACGAAATCCCGATCAGCGGACTGAGTGCCCAGCTCATAGAGAGCTTGCTCAATCCATTTGTATATGGTAAAAGCATGTACCTGAATAATGGAATGATCACTGTCAATTTCGACCAGGAACAATATCGTGAAGGACTGCGCTACATCAAGAGTTTATGGGATGAGAAATTACTCGATGAAGAGCTTTTTACGCAGAATGGTTCTCAGGTAACAGCGTTGGTTAACCAGGCATCGATAAGCGAGATGATCGTCGGCGGATTTTGTGGCTTATGGGATGGTGGATTCATTAATCCCGCTGTTGTCCCCTATGAGGCTTACAAAGGCGTTGCGCCGCTGATCGGGCCTGACGGAACGAGGCAAACTGTATACAGCAAAGCGGATGTTAAAGCCGGATATGGCATCATCTTCAACACCTGTGAAAATCCGGAAGCCTTCATCCAATGGATGGATTACCTCTATTCTGAAGAGGGAACGATCTTAATGGCTTATGGCATTGAAGGTGTGTCATGGGATTGGGTCGATTACCCATCGCTTGATGGAGATCCAAAATCAGTATCACGGACGAAGCCAGTCGGGACGCTCTACGAGATGAACGTTCAGTGGATTGCTACAGCTCCCTGCTATCGGACCCCGGCAATCAAGTACCTCGAAACCGCACAACCAGGTCAATCCGGTGCATCCCTATACAACTCATCAATGCTGTATATGCCGCATGCCAATCCCGATCAGGCAATTCCCACCAATATGTGGCTGACGGCAGACCAGGCCAGCCAACTGGCACTCTACAAGGCATCTATTGATGAATATGTGGCTGAAGCTGCAGCGGGTTTTATTGTCGGAGAACTTGATCTCAATGGTGGCTGGGATCAATATCTGGCGCAATTGAAAGCCATGGATCTGAGTGGTTATATCGCACTAAATCAGGAAATATTCGATGCCAATACCAAATAACTGATCAAAATAGGCAATCAATCAGAATGATTCGCTGAGGTGTATAGGCATTGTACTGCTTATGCACCTCAGTCACTTTGACTATATGGAGGCACAGCGATGACCAGACAGAAAACCCCATTGATCCCGATGGGCGCCATAACAGGAAAACCGACTGAAGCAGCTTTGCGCGTTGCAATATATGAATATGTCCAGAATGGATTTGAGCAGTTTCTTATCTATCCGCGCTCCGGTGCAGAGATCGAATATATGTCGGAGGAATGGCTCAATGTCTGCGCAACAATTGTCCGCATTGCCAGTGAGTATGACATGCACATCTGGCTTTATGACGAGTTCAACTGGCCGTCTGGCTCATGCAAAGGCCAGGTCGTGTCATCCGATCCGGCTTTCGCTGCCCAGTACATCGCTTTCTCAAGAACCGAGGCAGAACAATCGCCACGTATTGAACTCAACGAGGATTTTCCCGATATCCTGTCCCACCAGGCTGTCGAAAAATTTATCGAGCTGACACACGAAAAGTATTATCTTAAACTGGCTCCCTTTTTCGGTGCTACAATTAAAGGCTTTTTTACAGATGAACCAAGTTTCTATTATGCCTGCAGAAAGTCAGACGAATTGCTGCGTATACCCTATTACGAAGACCTGTATGAGGAATATCACGCGGAAACGGGACGTCATTTTGTTCCTGATGTTCAATATGCCATCAAAGGCGGAAAAGCTTATGATTTGTGGACTGTATATGCAAGACTTTTGGGCAATCGGATGCGCAGCGCTTTTTGTGATCCTATAACGAACTGGTGTAAAATGCATCAGGTTCAGATGAGTGGGCACTTGATGAGTGAATCACCGGTTGTTAATGCCGTCAGGTATAATGGCAACCTTCTTCATGTTCTGAATGGATTCACTGTCCCGGGTATTGATGAAATACATACAAGGACGAGCATCGATCAGGCAGAGTGGCTGACATTTGGTTCAGTTCATCAGGTTGTTTTGAATCAGGGACAAGGCGGACTGGCCGAATTGTTTGCCCTGGGTCCCAGTGATATGCCGCTTGCGACCATGCGTCAGATGATCTGGTTGTCGGCTATGTTTGGTATCAAATACTATGTTCTGGCTGTTGCCGCGTTGGACGCAAGAGGCAATGCATTGAAAAGCAATTATTTCAATCCGATGAACAGCATGCAACCGTGGTCAGAAGCCTTTAGGCTGCTCAATGATGACGCCTGGGATGCAGCGCGGTTTGCCGAAAAAGATCCCGAGTTCGACCTTTATGTCCGTTATCCACAGACAGAAGCTGCCGAATGTTATATTGCGGCAGGCGCCAGCCCGATCGACAGGCGGCTTAACGAACTGCTGATCATGCTGGTTAAAAACCAGCTGTCGTGGGCGCTTGTGGATGAAAATAATGAAATCAAGGATAATATAAAGCCAGTGATCAACGTTCAGGCAGATGGTTACATGATTGAGTCGGACAATCGGTTGTATGCGCAGATCAATACATTGCTCGATAAATTGCTGATGCCGGGCTTGCGGAAAGTGACCGTCACAGCCGAACCTGGAAAACTGGCGGAATCAGTCTTTGTCCGGCATTTTCAAGATGGGTCTGTGGTCGTCCTTGACCTGTCTGAATCGGACGGTGAACGCGTGCTGACCTTGAATAAGCCCAATGACACGAAAACATTCAAATTGCCCGGCAGAGGCGTCTATACCACAGTTAATGATTGTCTCGTGCTGCCAGATATGAAAAAAAAGCTTGTTGATCCCACAACCACTTTTCATTTGGAACTGGATCGGCCGAACCTGATGCGATTCAGACTGACCAAAGATAACCCCAGGGTAGAATTTACGATCAGCGAACCGGTCGACGCATTAAGGATCATTGCGCGCACCTTCGATGGCGTTCCGGAGTTGATGCTTGACGAACGTCCGGTCAGGCTCGATTTGCCATGCACACAGCTGGTGCCGGGATTCAACGAACTGTATGATACATCTGGACCAATTTTGCTGGAATGCGGACAACATGTGCTGTCAATGAAATCAGATACCGAAGATTACCTGTATCTGCCAGTTGCTTACCTCTCCGGCCGATTTGCGCTTTCAACTGAGCACGCAATAAGACGCCTGCCTGAATCCGTCGGTATCGGCTCAATTGCGCAATCGATCCTGGCCCATTACGCTGGAAAAATCAACTATACTACCGAAGTATTTGTTCCTGTCCATAGGGGCCCTCTGCATCTGCAGGTTAATACCTATAGCAAGTACACCAAAGTCTGGCTTGATCAGCAGTTGATCGGTGAACGCGCCTGGGAACCATTTATATATGAGGTGCCAGATCATTGCAAAGGACGCCATGTTCAACTTAAGATCGAAATGAGCACCTCGATCGGCCCCATGTTTGGCACGGCAGGTCCGTTCGACTGGTCAGGGTTACCAGCTGGAATGGTTGAATCATCGATCGTACCTGGACGTTTTCATGATTGTGGACTGGCTGAACCACTGCAGTGGTTGATCACTCAGCCGTCCTGATTATTTCGTCTAGCCTGTTCGGTTCGATGACGTTTTTCAGGACGCTGATAGCTTCTTCATAATCATTGGGGGATATTTTGACGCCGTCGTTGCTGTTGGTCACAACAGCAGTCTGGCCGGTTTTCAGCAGGTTGAATCCCAGTTTATGGTACAGCTGGACGGCGACATGGCTCCAGGTCTGTGTGTGCAGCCAGACTGCTTCGCCCGGATCGGTCGCAGGGAAGATGGACAACGTTTTTTGCACCACTGCCTTGCCCAGGCCAAGTCCCTGGTATGACGGCATGACCGAGACCCAGTGCAGTGATGCCTGGTAACCCAGACTGCTGCTGGCATACCACGCCGTTGCCGTGGCGACCGGCAGTTTGCCGCGATCAAGGACAAAGACGCAGCGGCGCTTGAGGTCATCCAGGCAGGGAAGATAGTCGCGAGTAAAATAGCGCTCAGCAGACGCTTCATCAGCAAATTCGAGCACAGACGTTTCGATGCGCGCCCAGTGCTTTTCATCGCCTTCCTGGAAGAAGCGGAATTTGAAACCATCCGGCAAAACAGGTTCTGGTTGCGATTGAACCTTGTCATATGGCATGCGCATGATGATGTTTTTATAGGGGATGCTTTTATCCAGCACGGCAAACACTCCTTGTTGTTCGAATTCGTTAAAGCCATCATAGCATGAGAATGGCTGTCAGCACCAGATTTTGGAGCTTTCGGCTTTGTTTGTTATAATTGGTATATCAATTGACCAATCATGCCAACAGACAAGAGAGGAGCAGGCATTATGGATGTAATGACAGCAATCAAAGATAGAAGAAGTATCAGGAAGTACACGAAACAGCCGATAGAGGCAGAGAAGCTGGTAAAAGTATTGGAAGCGGCCAGGCTGTCACCGTCGGCCAGCAATCGACAGGACTGGAAATTTGTCGTCGTCCAGGATAAAAACACCCTTGAACTATTGGTTGACGCCTGCAACGGGCAGTCTTTCGTCGGCCAGGCCCCGGCCTTCATTGCAGCCTGCACAACCAACCCAGGTGGCACCATGTCCTGCGGCCAGCCCCGCGACGCGGTCGACCTGTCGATCGCCATGGCTTATTTAATCCTCGAGGCTCATGAACTGGGTCTCGGTACTTGCTGGCTAGGCAACTTCAGCGAAGATAAAGTTAAAAAACTGCTGGACATTCCTGATTCTGTACGTGTCGTGGCGGTCACTCCGCTGGGTTATGCGGCCGTTCAACCCAAGCCGACGATGCGCAAAAAGCTCGATGAAATCGTCTGCTACGAGCAGTATCACTGATCAGAACTATAAATATGCCAAACATCATGTCCCATATTGCTGACGGCTGTCGTGACAGTTCCGTCGTTGCTTCGACTTGACACAAAGCTGACACCCGGATCGCAACCTTCGAAATATGGAGAGAAGCTGCCATCTGCTTGTTTTTTCAGCCAGATGCCATAACCGTAATAAGCATCTTTGTCGTTTGCGTGTGGTGAAAGCATGTTCCGGACCATGTCTGGAGACAATAGTATGCCGCTTGTCAGGTTGTTCCAAAAAAGATGAACATCCCAGACCGTGGTAAAAGCGCCGCCTGCCCCAGTGCCCTTGACATCGACACAGTAGATGTTCGTGTAATAATCGCCAGTCGCCTCATCGAGGATGTAGGCGTGCGCACAGCGTGCGGGCAGACGGTCTAGTAAATTGTAACACTTAAATATATACTTTATATTGCACTTGCAGTATCCTTA
>JAWSUP010000008.1:0-27014 GCA_033549405.1 Bacillota bacterium
GTCCTTTTCCCAAACTCATTGATGAATGGCAGCTTATCCCGGAAATCTGGGATATTGTTCGACACCAGGTTGATCGGTCTGAGGGGCGAGGATTATTTATTTTGACAGGGTCATCTGCTGCGAATTTTGACGATACATCACATTCAGGTGCCGGCAGAATTGTCAGAGTTATGCTCAGACCAATGAGTTTAGCTGAAGTCGGTGCTTCCACTGGAGAAATTTCTTTAGCTGCGTTGTTTGACGGAAAAGTATTCAAAGCCTTTAAAAGCAGGTTGACAGTCGCCGAATACGCTTTGTGGATCATCAAGGGTGGATGGCCAGAATCAATTCGTGACAGCGAGCAGCAATCTATACGGAGAATGAGGTCTTACATGGATGCTCTTTGTAAAGAAGACATCAATAAAGTGACCAATAAAAAATATAATGAACTGAGAGCAAAAAGGATCCTGCAGTCGCTGGCCAGATATACAGCCTCTGAAACCACCAATGTCAGTATTCTTGAAGATCTGCGATCTTTGGACACGGCTACAGCGGAAGGGACGCTGATTGATTATCTCGATGTAATCAGCAAGCTCTATATTATTGAGGACCTTATTGCCTGGAATCCTAACCTGCGCAGCAAAACGACCATCAGGAGCACCCCTGCAAGGTTCTTTGTTGATCCGTCGATTGGTGCGAGCATGCTGAACTTGACAACAAAAAAACTTATGAGTGACTTCCAGACCTTCGGTTTGTTTTTTGAAGCTTTGGTCGTCCGCGATCTGCGAATCTATGCAGAAAGCAATGACGGTGAAGTCTACAGATACAAAGATAAAAACGGGCTTGAGATTGATTCAATCATTCAGCTGAGCGATGGTCGCTGGGGTGCAATTCAGATAAAAATGGGCTCTCATTTATTTGATGAGGCCGCTGCAAAATTAATCAGTTTTGCGGGTAAAGTTGATCAGGCAACAATGGGTAAGCCATCCTTCCTGGCAATTCTATCTGCAACAGAGTATGCGTATATAAGGGATGATAGCGTGTATGTCATTCCCATCGGCTGCTTGAGAGAATAGGCCAGTTTCAACCAGTATAACTGAATAAATAACGGAATTACTATTCAATAAATTCCGGAATATCTGATGAATAAAAGGTGGAAAATCTTATGAATAAGATCTATAATGTCCTTATTGACCTTTGGGTCAGCATCCAGACAAGTTAGAGGTAAGTCAAATGACGCAAGTGAGTTATCGTCCGCGCATTATTGATGTAATTCTACGAGAAGCACTGGAAGAAAGTGGCGCTGTCTGGCTGCAAGGTCCAAAGTGGTGTGGCAAAACCTGGACAGCAAGCCAGATCGCCCGAAGTATCTTGATGATGCAGGATCCAGATGAGTCAGCCAACTATCTTCAGCAGGCCATGGTCAAGCCTTCGTTGCTCCTGAGCGGCGATACGCCCAGGTTAATCGATGAATGGCAAGTAGCGCCTGTGCTTTGGGATGCTGTGCGATTTGCCGTAGATCAAAGAGGTGAAATGGGCCAGTTCATTTTGACTGCATCGACGAAACCTTTGCGCAGTGAAACCATGCATAGTGGCACGGGGCGAATAGCAAGACTGAAAATGCGAACGATGAGTTTGTTTGAGTCAGATGAATCAACAGGACAAGTTTCACTGGAAAAACTCTTCAATCAAGAAACGCCAGAGGGTTCAGCTCAGCTCTCCATAGAAGGCCTGGCGTTTGCCGTTGCATGAGGCGGTTGGCCGGCCAGCATCGGACTGCCAGTCAAAGCGGCCTTGGCTCAAGCCGGAAAATATCTGATTTCAATTGTTGAAAATGATGTTTTCGAACTCAGTGATGTTCAGAGGAATCCAAGAAGAATTATGCTGCTCATGCGCTCGCTGGCCAGAAACGTAGCCACGATGGCATCAATAGAGACACTTCGGAAGGACATATCCGGTTCGGAAAGTGAATTGGCTGTCAGCACTGTCAATTCCTACCTGGATATTCTGGAAAGGCTATACGTCGTTGAAAATCAGCCGGCATGGAGCACTCGCTTGCGGTCGAAAGCCTATTTGCGAAAATCCCCTAAACGTCACTTTGTCGACCCATCAATTGCTGTGGCCGCCATGCAAACCAATCCCGATGGCCTGCTGCGTGATTTCAACACCTTTGGCTATTTGTTTGAATCGATGTGTGTCAGAGATCTGCGCATCTATGCCCAGAAGATTGGCGGAGAAGTTTGCCATTATTCTGATGAAACAGGCCTGGAAGCGGACGCGATCATTACCTTGCCCGATGGACGGTGGGGCGCTGTTGAAATAAAAATGGGGCAGCGGCAAGTTGAAGAAGCTGCTAATAACCTGCTGAATCTCAAGAAGAAAGTCGATACCGATGTGATGCAGCCACCCGCATTCCTGATGGTCCTGACTGGAAACGGGTATGCAATGAAGCTTGAGAATGGCGTAATTGTGGTGCCGATTACTTGTTTGAAGGATTAAGGTCGTCCTGCGCCTTGTGCCCTAAGGGACTTATAATCATCTGGCAGCGCGATACGCAATTGACTCCCTGTCAAAATCGCTTCGTCGTCATCGGGACCTTTCGAATCACACCTGTCTCTTGAACAATTCATTGTTTTCAACAAGCTGATCAAAGGTTCCCGGTTGATAATGGTTGATTTCAACGCTCGCATTGAGCGCATGATCCATAGAAGCCAGGAGTGGCCAATAGGCCGCATCACGATTATTATGAATATGTCCGTGGATCAGGTAGCTACCCTTGCCTGTTCCGCCCCAGGACATCATCGGATAATGGCAAAGAGCAAGTTTCCTCTTACCATCGCTGATCTCTGTATAGTGCTCAACTGACTTGAAGAAGTCGGCTGCTTCAACTTTATTCAGCCAGCTTCGGTCGTGATTTCCCAGGATCAGGTGTTTCTTGCCCTTCAACCTTTTCAGGACATCCGCAGGATGCGTCTGCGTCCGAAACATCAGGTCGCCAACAATGTAGATCGTGTCCCCATTGGTTACGACTTGATTCCAGTTGGCAATCAGGGTTTCATCCATTTCCTCAAGCGAAATAAACGGCCTGTCGCACAGCTTGATGATGTTCTTATGCCCCAGATGCAGGTCAGACGTGAAGTAGATCATGGGTACCTCGCATTTCCTCACACCATAATAGATTCCATTATCTTTGTCATGCCTCAAGCGGCGCTCGCTTTACTATGGAACCTGTTTGCGGTGAATGAAAACATCCTTCCCGAAGCTGCCGACGTATTGAATTTCTTCCCAGCCGCGGGATATCAACTCCGGGCTCGGTGACATATCTCTTTCAGAGTCACCGGGACAGTCAAGCAGCCAACCTCCGGGTTTGCAAACACGGGTGATTTCAGTAAGCTCCGTATCCCAATCATCACCGATTACATGGCCTGACATCACAATATCAAATGTGGCATCAGGAAACGGAAGATCAGAGACAAGACCATCCAGCACACGGATGTTCTTAATATCCTCACGAGCGATTTTGTCTCGCATATACTCACGCAGCGTCCCGACAGGCTCGCTTGCGTAAACCCAGGCTGCTTTCTCGGCAGCGGCAAAAGTCAATCGTCCGGAGCCTGCGCCAACGTCAAGCACGGTTTTTCCTGCTAAGTCAGCAAGATCGAACAGCCGGCTCTTGCTCCACCCGCGTATGAAGTCGCACTTCTCTGCCATGACCTCTGGTGTTGTATAAACAATGAAGTCTTCGACACCTGCCATTGAATAAACCTCTGCGGCACGGATTTGCTCCGCGTCAATTACTGCCGGCACATGAGCGGTAAGCTCAGCAATCAGCGAAGCGCACTCCGGACATCGTTGTTCAAAATACCACTTCACTATCGGATTTGCGTTAAGCGCAATGCCCATATTTCTTTGCCAGTCTTCGCTGTTCACACGCCAACCGGAACTATGAAGCATAATCCGAATTTGGAAACGTTCCAGGAGCAAGAAACTGCTGAACGGATAATCGTTTGGGTTAATCCAACCTAACGGCATCGTATCCTCCTGTCTGCAGGAGAGCAAAAGTATAGTCACCCTCCCGTTTGTATTGTTGGGTGCAAATGCTGAGTTTTTCATATAATATCATATAAGGGACTGCTTAGAAATTAATTGGTCTTTTCCCCGAAAGATTGACGAGTCTGGTCAAGCTTTCGGGGAATCTATAGAGCAAGTTATTTCTAAGCAGTCCAAGTATAAGCATCGGGTCATATTACGCAACCAAGATATTTGATCACAGTTGGTGTTGATATTTTTACGTTCTGCCCTTCAAAATAATCACTGATGGACTGAGCGCTGAATAGTCTGGAATTGCTTACAAGCAAATAATCGACCATTTTCTCAAATACATCCGTTTTCCTGATTTTGTACCGGTTCTCCAGATCGTTGTATATGATGGTGTCGTTAAGATCTGAAAGATATCATTTTTTGCTCTCAATATCTGGTTGTTCAATTGCAGCAGGGAAGCCGCCCCAGACCAGGTAATCAGCAATCATACTTTAAGATATTTCAAAATTCTGAAAATCTTAAAGTAGGAAAAGATGCTCATGCAACCTGGCAAGGCTTATGACGGACCAGAAGCGACCCTACGCGTCCGAAAAACAGCTCTGGAACGGCTTTCTTGCTGGCGTTGTTAATTTCCTCATGCGGGTATTATTGTGCTTAGTAACTCCATGGCGCTTTTTTCTACTTCAGCTGTTTCATTACATAGAATGGATGCTTTTTCAAGATGTACCCTTTCGCATGTATTCCCGGCTTTATAAATCAATGCTGCTATTTGCGTCCAATTGGAAGCGGCAACTTTGTACAGCTCATATGCTCGTTCGATATTTTGATTATGCGGTAAGTGTAGCAGACATTCCTTTAAGAAATCCCTATAGAGATTTCGGAACAACGCACCTCCGGTTCCACCCTTTTCCATTATTTCTGCCATACCAATAATATCTTCTTCTGGATTACTCGTCATCTCTATCCACTTCACAATTTCACTACCCAATTTGTGAATACCTTTATACCCAAAACACTTTAATGGAGGATTTAAAAACTCCGTAGCCACTTTCTTTACAGCTATAGGGATAACGTTTTTGAAATCAGGCAGTTTTTCATTGACCTGCAAAGTCCATGATCTGGCTTTTGCGGCCATGGGCCCCTTTTCAAATCTGGCATTTTCAAGATTTGCTAATGCTGTTTTATATGTTGACCCCGTATCAACAATATACGCATATGTGTTGTTATATCCGTAAATGCATACAAAATGACCGGCAAAATGAAAAGACCTTTTAAAGTGCTCCAAGTGATAACAATCAAGTTGAAGCGCAACGGGTATATTTTGATCAACGAACTCTGTAATGTTAGACCACGCTTTTTTCTTTGATTCTGTTTCCCTGGCGTCTAAAGTAATATTAAGATTTCTACAAAGAATTCTTGTTAGATCAAAGGGTTTTGAACGTCCTCCTATAAAGGGTAAATTCATAATACTCATTTTCCAATAAATAAAACCAAAAGATTCTCCGAGTCCCAACATCAT
Source organism: Bacillota bacterium (assembly GCA_033549405.1). Lineage (GTDB taxonomy): Bacteria > Bacillota > Clostridia > Saccharofermentanales > UBA5734 > JAAYBY01. Next base: position 5,540 of record JAWSUP010000008.1, read on the forward strand.
TGGTTCGCTCATTTCAATACCGGCATGCTTTAGAAGACACCCTGTAGCTGTGCTTTCACAGTGTTGCCCTTTATACTCTTTAAAATCTTTAATTACCATGTGTAATCTCCCCCCACTGACTTATTAACTCCTTAAGAAATTTAATCTCGCTCTGCATAAAATGAAGTGTATGCTTAAATAGAAGCGCGCCATTAAAAGATATACGCTGTTTCTGACCAGTATATATTTCTGTAAGACGTTCATTTTCATTTTCTAAATACAATTTTCTCTTTTCAATAAATGTCAATGCATGATCCATCGGCATTATATTAATAACTGAAAGTGCCAAATCAAACCTTCGATCTCGTTCCCTTGTCTCTGAAAGTCCTTTTTCTGTTTCTTCTTTCAGTAAAAGCCTACCGTTTTCTGTTATAGAGTATTCTCTTGCTGCTGGTCCCTGGGTTGTTTTATTCATTGTGATATGGCTGTCAAGCAAATTCTTTTGCTCCAGTTTTTTCAATGTTTTATATATCGAAGTCATTCCTACATCCGCCCATTCTCGGTAACCCCTGTTGTTTATTGTTGCATTTATTTGGTAACCGGAAGCTGTTTTTGATTCCCATACTAAAGATAAAATCATGTATTCGTTGTTATTTAATATATACACCTATTATCTCACCACCATATTATTATATATGCGCATTATAACACATATGATATATTAAAGCAATAATATATGACACGCGATCTGATCGACTGATAGCTGACGGTCGCGTGTTATGGCATAGGGCAGCGCAAGCATGCTTTTTCGATCTCAGATTACGAAAACCAGCCGATGCCGGAATGATCTTACGCTCTGATCGACTGAACCCATCTGACCCTGGCTCCAAAAAACTCCGGCGAAATGCTCCAAAACACTCCGATAGTTATTGATCATAGAAACAAACCGTTTGACTTTTCGTGAAAAGCTGCCTACAATAACGCCATAAGCGACGATGGAGAGAGTAAGTTGCATCTGAAAGTCACAGTGAGCCGGAGACAGTGAAAACCCGACACGAGCAGGATGCATCCGAAAATCACTCTTGAGCTGCGTGCCGAACGGTTTGCCAAGTAGGTTACGACGGATTCCCTCCGTTACAGGGGACGCATATGCTTGTATGGCGTAAAGGGTGGTATAACGATAGCCCGATCAGGTAAGGATCAGCTTTCGTCCCGTGCGTAACATATGGGGCGAAGGCTTTTTTTACGCCATGCTCTGCGAGGAGGTGATCGGGCTATGCGCGTAGCCAGTATAATTGACGACCTTTCAGTCATTCGGATCAAATTAAAATCTGAAAGGAAACGTCTATATGTCAAACGAAGGAAAACCAAATTTTGTAAAAATGGAGCACGATATCCTCGGTTTTTGGGAGGAGCATCGGTGCTTTGATAAACTGCGTGAAAAAAACAAGGCAAACCAGAGATTTCGTTTTCTGGACGGACCGATAACGGCTAACAATCCTATGGGAATCCACCATGCGTGGGGCAGGAGCATTAAGGATATCGTTCTTCGCTACAAAGCAATGAATGGGTATTCGTGCCATTACCGTAACGGCTTTGACACGCAGGGGCTATGGGTTGAGGTCGAGGTTGAAAAGGAGCTTGGTTTCCGTGACAAGAAGGATATTGAAGCCTATGGAATGGAAAAATTCACAAGGAAATGTGTTGACCGCATCAAGCACTTTTCCGGCGTCATCACAACGCAGTCCAAAAGGCTCGGTCAATGGATGGACTGGGAAAACTCATATTACACACACACCGACGAGAATATATCAGCGATCTGGCACTTCCTGAAGATATGCCACACAAACGGCTGGCTGGTCAAGTCGCACCGTCCCATGCCCTGGTGTCCGCGATGCGGCACATCGCTGTCTGAGCATGAAATGTCTGGCTCACACAAAGATATCACGCATAACGCTGTATTCGCCATTGCTCCGGCAAAGCATGCTGATTTTGACATGCTGGTCTGGACGACAACCCCCTGGACTCTTTCGGCGAATGTGGCGCTTGCCGTCAATCCTGAGCTTGATTATGCCCTTGTCAAATGTGAAGGGCACAAAAGACCGCTTGCTCTGGCGAAAGCCGCGATCAAGCATATCGAAGGCGAAAAGCAGGTGTTGCGGCTTCTTAAGGGTAATGAGCTTGTCGGGCTTGAGTATGAAACCTTTTTCCCGCATTTGCCTGTTCAAAAGGATTTGCGCCACACAGTCATCCCATGGGATGATGTCGATGCCAACGAAGGCTGCGGTATCGTCCATATAGCGCCAGGCTGCGGTGCAGAAGATTATGAGCTTGGGAAATCATTTTCGCTCAGGGAGATTTGTCCGATTGATGAGAGCGGCGTGTTCTTCGGCGAATACGACTTTCTAAGCGGCTTTTCTGCCACACAGGCTGCACCGATTGTATTTGAGTTTCTGCAAAAGCAGGGAAAGCTGTATAAAACCCATGTGTATACCCACCGCTATCCCGTCTGCTGGCGCTGTAAAACAGAAGTGCTGTTCCGCTCAGTAAGTGAGTGGTCCATCAAAACAGACGATATCAGGCCGAAACTGATTCATGCGGCTGAGGCTGTCAAATGGGAGCCTCCATTCATAGGAAAACGGATGAATGACTGGCTACAGAACATGGGTGACTGGAATATTTCGAGAAAACGGTTCTACGGCCTGCCACTTCCTTTCTATCCATGCGAAACCTGTGGCAAACTCACTGTCACAGGATCCAAGGATGAGCTTGCATTACTCGGCGGAGCAGATGTGGATAAACTGCCGGAGCTTCATCGCCCGTGGATTGACAGTATAAAAATCAAGTGTCCTCACTGTGGGGCATTGGTTTCGCGTATTCCAGAAGTCGGCGATGTATGGCTTGACGCTGGTATCGCTCCATTTTCTACGCTTGGCTATTTTACCGACAGGGATGAATGGGAGAAAAACTTCCCCGCTGAGTGGGTCATTGAGATGCAGGAGCAGGTCCGGCTGTGGTTTTATGCTCAGCTTTTTATGAGCGTTTCGATAACCGGCCGTGCGCCATATGAGCGCGTGCAAACCAACAACTGGGTTCTTGCCGAGGACGGAACGAAATTTTCAAAAACAGGTTACATGATTCGCTTTGACGAAGCAGCCGAAAGACTCGGTTCCGATGCGATACGCTACCTGTTCGCTGGTGCATCCATGGTCAGCGATGTGCGTTTTGGATACACGCTTGGAGAGGAAGCCCGTCGGAAAATCCTAAGCTTCTGGAACATCTTTTCGTTCTTTATGACTTATGCAGAAATCGACAAACCCGTTATAACTACATCGATCTCTGCAGATGTGACGGATGTATGGCTGCAAAACCGCGTTAATGACTTTGTTCATAAGGCTGCAATGCATTATGAAAAATTCAGTTTCGCCGAACTCATACGGGAATTCGAGCTTTGTACAGACGATGTTTCCAACTGGTATGTCCGTATAAACCGCAGGCGTTTCTGGAAAAATACGCTTGACGCCGACAAGCAAGGTGCTTACGACACATTGTTCTATACGATTCATGCAATGACACAGGTCATGGCGCCCGTACTGCCGTTCATGACCGAACACATCTGGCAAAACATGACTTTGAAATACGGTTCTGGTGAAGAGTCTGTCCATCTGTCTGACTTCCCAAAAGCCGGCAATGTTGAGGAGGCTGTCCTTAAAAATGTTGAGGAAGTACGAGCAGTTATAACTCAAGCGCTGAAACTGAGAAATGACAGGAACATCAAGGTTAAGCAGCCCTTATCCATGATGTATTTGGATAAAGAGATGGCGCATGTCTGCGCGCCGTATTGCGACATTATCAAAGATGAGCTGAACATCAAGGAAATCGATTATCTAAATGATTTTTCTTCTCTCAGCATCGAATATCTGTCGCTGAACTTTCAGGTCGCAGGAAAGCAGTTGAAGGGTGATCTGAATCGGGTCAAGGCATTGTGTGACAATCTGACTGATGATGAAATGGCATCCTGTGTTTACGATTACAAAAAAGGGAATCCGGTCATGATCGTCGGATATGATTATCCCCTGCCGGCAGATCTTTTCAATCTTTCGTCCATAGAAAAGGAGCATATTGTTAAATCACAAAATGGGGTGCTGGTTGCTCTGAACACTGAGATAACAGATGATCTGAAAACCGAAGGGCTATATCGTGAAATACTGCGGCACTGTCAGATTTTGCGGAAAGAAGCGGGGTTTGCCGTGTCAGACAAGGTGCTGCTGGACTTTGAAACTGCTGTTCCATCCCTGACTGCTGTGATTCATGAATATGCTACCGACATCATGCGCGAAACCATATCGGAGATACGACCTGTACAAGCGCCGGTGATGACAAAGGAAATCCAGTTAGGCGAAGGTGCTCTGACAGCTAAAATAGCGAGGATCAAACCGGCTAAAGAAGTACACGCATAAAATCAAACAACCGGCTAATCAGTGATTTGCATTCAGTTTGAACTTATAATTGACAATGCGCTATAATGAATAGTAGCACTAGAACAGATGTTCGCTATTATATTACAGGAGGAGGTTTGGCGGAATGCGTCATAATAATACTCAGCCAACATACAAACGGCAAAGATTCTTGCTAACGTTTATCCGTCAGCTTCAGGATGGCGTAACAGCCACCGATTTGCAGAAGTTGGTGTTTTTCCACACGATGTCGGGAGATTCAGATTATTACGCTTTTATACCATATAAATACGGATCGTATTCTTTTCAGCTTGCGGAGGATTTGGATATCCTATGCAGAGATGGGTACTTGTCTATCAAATATACACCGGCGAGCACACGGATTGAAGCCATGGGGGAGTACCCACGTGAAAATTCTTTACAGATAGCAACAGAGCGAGGCAACGCGCTTATACGTAAAGCTTACCGTGAATATCCGTATTATGCCATAAACAGCGAAATCTTAGGAAGACTATTTCGCGGAGAAGAATTAGAACAGTTTCAAAATGTAAAACAAAATTACGCCAAAACCGAACAGGTCTTGTTCACGATAGGCTATGAAGGAAAAAGCATTGAAACTTTGGTTAATACACTGATTCAAAATGGTATTCGCCTCTTGTGCGATGTTCGTAAAAATCCATTAAGCCGAAAGTTTGGGTTTTCTAAAGGCAAACTTGAGCACATTTTAGAAACAGCAGGCATCAAATATGTTCATATGCCAGCACTTGGGATTGAATCTGATAAGCGTAGTTCGCTCGAAACGGCAGAGGATTATAAATATTTGTTTAGCGATTATGCAAAGACACTTCCAAACCTAACGCCGTTGCTCGAACAGGTCTATTCATTATTATGCTCTAATAACCGTTTAGCCCTGATGTGTTATGAATGTAAGCCTGAGATGTGTCATCGACATGTCATTCGTGATTACATCGCTAAAACTTATGCTATCAGGAGCGTGGATCTATGATGCCAGAAAAAAAGCGGATTTTTATCGTCGTCAAGACATACCCAACAATCTCAAAAGAATATTCAGAGCTTGTTTGTACAGCAGGCATCCTTGAGGATGGGTCGTGGATTCGCCTTTATCCGGTTCCGTTTAGGAAGCTTGATATCAACCAGAAATATCCGAGGTATACATGGATTGAGATTGAGGTAATACGCAACAGGAAAGATTTTCGTCCTGAAACGTACCGTCCTGATCTATCCACAATCTCTATTGAGGCTAGTGCTGCTAAGGCAGATTGGGATGAAAGGCGCAGGATTATTTTTAAGAATAAGAAAGTTTACACGAATCTACAAGAGCTGATCGACAAGGCAAAATCAGATAAGACTTCGCTTGCTATATTCAGGCCAATGAAAGTGCTTGATTTTTTATCTGAGGAAGTCGAGCGGGACTGGGATCAAAATAAGTTAACAATTTTGAAAAGACTGTCACAACAACTGAATCTGTTTCAAACCCCAGAGGAAATTTTCGAAGAATTCAAGGTCGTCCCCAAAGTTCCGTACAAATTTTCTTATATTTTTGAAGATGACTCAGGCAAGCAGTCAACGATGATGATTGAGGATTGGGAGATAGGGATGCTTTACTTTAATTGCTTGAAAAAGGCAAAGGGGGATGAAGGCGTAGCTATATCCAAGGTTAAGGAGAAATATTTTGATTACTTTAACACGCGTGATCTTCACTTTTTTCTCGGCACCACAAAGCAATTCCACAACGTTGCGCCTAACCCATTCATCATAATTGGTGTGTTTTATCCGCCTATGCCGTTGCCGAATCGGCAGATTAGCTTGTTTGATATATAAAGAACATCTATCGGACATCCAATGATATGAAAGTCACCCATACAACCAGCAACAGCATGTCTGTCTTGACCACATCTGGCAAGACTGACAGAGCGGGCAGTTTACCACAAATCAGGAAAAGTGGTTTTACCTGTCGCTTGATCGGTCATGTGCTGGCGCCTGCCATCCTGCTGCTGATTCTGATAGTCACCGCCAGCAGCTGCACCAGGCCGGAAATAACGGCAACGACCGGAACAGAAACTGATGCTGCCACGTCAACGACATCTCTGGTTGCGACAACGACCGATCCGCCTGTACAAGATCCGACCGTTACGCCGACGTCTGCACCTACCCCGACAATAACGCCTGCACCTACCTCGACGTCAACGCATGCACCAACTCCTTCGCCAACGCCTGCACCTACCTCAACTCCAACATCTGCACCTTCCCCGATACCGACTCCCGCAGACGTGTCACAGTCTTCATGTTATGAAATCACGGCAAAGAGAGACCTGCTCGCTTTGATGATGGCGTATCCCGATTCTATCAAGGGCGTGGAAAAAGACAGCGACAATCGAATCTATGTCGTGATGCAATCTGGAAACAGGCTCATTTACGATGACTTTCGTCATAAAACAGATGAACAGAAGCTAAATGAAGCCGATTTGCAGGACATGATGGAACAACTCTACCCGCTCAATGATATCAGTGTGCTGATGCAACAATCGTTCGATCCCGGTAGGCTGCGTGTTTATGATTTGCTGCATGAAGTTTACGGAGAAACACGCGGTGATATAGAAAAAAACCTGACCGATGTTATCACTGGCAATAATCGCCATGTGTTCAACAGGAATAACAGCGCTGCTGTTGCTTTGGAGAATGTGTTTGATGAAATCAAGGCTCTGATTGCCGTTAAACCCGAAGTATATGACTTTGTTTATCCGGCAAGCGGGACATACAATTATCGCTTCATTGCAGGAACGACCCGCCTGAGCCCACACGCGTTTGCGATTGCCATCGATTTAAACGTGCATCCCTTTGATTACTGGATCAGCGCAACCAGAAGCGAGGGGCAAATGCGGCTGGATGAATATCCAGGAGAACTGGTCAGGCTGTTTGAGGGGCATGGTTTTATCTGGGGAGGCAAGTGGTATCACTTTGATCTGATGCATTACGAATACAGGCCTGAGCTCATTATAAAATCAAAATACCATGTGGCGTGCGCCAAAGCGGCAGATCAGTGGCATGACGGTTATCCGGATAGTGAACAGACACAACGCTTTATTCGCATTATCGACCAGGCTTTCGCGTGACGCGGGCGCTGCACCGCTGAGGCTTTTATTTCATGCTGTTCAGATAGTCCAGGTGTATGCCCACACGTGCCTGATCATCAGACTGCATGGAATAGTCGGTCAGCAAGGGCGACAGGATACGCCTGTTTTTCGCCCGCAGAGCGAGCAGAGCGTTCTCGAAACGCGTGATCTGCGATGGGGACAGCTGCGGTTCTGTCAGCGCAGGTATAAATTCGCCGAAGAACTGTGCTGTTTCGGCAACCCAGTTCCAGACAGCGGTCCTGTATTGCTGGGCAGGCGTGGTCGGGCAGGCGCGTTCGAGGGTGCGCAAAGCGGATTTTGCATCAAACTTCAAATCGGCATAGACCTGTGCCACCCGGGTGTTGCCGATCAGTTGCTGCTTCTTGATGGCCAGGCGTGTCGGGTAGTCTTCCACATGACCCATATCTCCAGTGGGATAGGACAGTCCTGCCGTGAAGAGATCCACCACCTTTGCAGCTTTCTGTGCAGTGTCAGCCAGCAGGTCCGGTAAAGCGGCCAGCCTCAGATCCGCGACACCAAAATGGGCTTCTGAAAAGGCATAATCGATCTCATCATCACGGACGCCCGGATTATCCATGGCCATGGCGGCCGCGATCAGGCTGTTCTCTGTTGTTGGCCACGGAGCCCGGCGCAACGACCAGCTTGTGACAACAACCCCCATCGCCCCAGCCCGCGCCGCACTGTATACTGCTTCAAGGCAATTAGACTTGTGCAAAGACAGCGGAACAAAATTGGGATCCCCACTGCTGCGCGCCGCAGGTGCTGCCAGCACCTCAAAACCCTGCTCCTTTAAAAAACGCACATAAGGAAAAGGGTTGAGCAAATGAGGTTTCACGCGATAAGCGAAAGGCTCAAACAGAACTTGATGCATCGCCGGCCAGCCATCCGGATTGTGCTTTTCTATGCCCCACAAGTGGCTGGTGCTGTTGGGCCGGTCTGTCGACCAGTAATCCCAGTCCATGATGACAACCCGGTTTTTCATTCCGGCGAGCAGCTCCGGGTGTGTCAACAGCATATCGCTCCAGATGACAGGCGTATAATGCTTCCCGATGACCCAGTCACAGCAGTCCCGGTAACGGTGACTCAGCAGATCCAGCTTGTCGTGGCCTGCGCACCTGGGACACGTGTCAGATAAGCGTGTCTCGTCGCCGCCAATATGGAAATAGCGGGAATCCTGGTGCAACTGCATAATTTGATCTGCCATATGCGTGAAAAAGGTGAAGCTATCGGGATTGGATGGACACAAAGCGTGCATATGGGAGAACGCGCCTTTTTCCTCGCCCAGATGAGCAAATTCCTCATGCATCAGCACATAATACATGTGACCGATACTCTGCACAAGCGGGATGATCTCCACACCAAGCGCGTGGCAGAGCCTGACAAATTCCTGCACCTCATCATCCGTCAACGCATCCGGTGCAGACAATGCAGCCAGTTCACCTTTAAAGGGGAATTTATCCTGATACTCAAGCAAAAGCGTGTTATAACCCCAGCCGGCTGCATCACGCACAATGTCACACATGGCGGTAAAGCGCAGGGTCTGAGCCTTAAGGTCAAGATGCAATCCTTTTATCTGAAAGCCTTTATAGGTATCCACAACCATCCTCCTGTCTGCATGGCGTTGTGATCCATCCTATCCGATCACAGTTATCCAATACCGTTCAACAACATTTCCGTTTTCTTCGATAAACTCATTTTCCAATACGCCGCCGTTTTTCAGAACGGTTTTAGCGGAACCAGTATTGCCTTTGTCACAAGTGACGAGCGCTTTCTCTATACCCAACTCGCGGCATTTTTCAAGAGCGAGTGCAAGCATTTTTGCGCCATATCCTTTGCGGCGCGCAGACGGACGGATGCCATAGCCGATATGGCCGCCGGCGTTCAGGAGTTCATCATTGAGCGTATGTCTGACTTGTATGGTGCCTGTAATCCTGTCGCCAACAAACAAGAAATAGGTAGAACCTTTAACCCACCCGGTTTGCGGCGCTGTCTGAGCAGCTGTTATTTTGTGCAGCCAACCCTCATAATTATCTGCTTTCATGAAACCGCCGCTGCCATGAATCCATGGCTCGCCGCAGTCGGTATGCTCCTGCTTATATTCAAGAGCGGCTTCTTTATGCTCAAGCGCAGGAACAACCAGACAGCACACATCGCTCTTTTGCCAGTTGCGTTTCACCATACCGTAAACGACCAGGTTGTGGAAAGTCCCGTAAAGGCACTCACCGTCTTGAAAAATGCCTTCCTGTACGAAGCCAAGCCTTTCGGGAATGGCTCTGCTCTTTTTGTTTTCCTCAGCGCAATGGATGTAAATTCGGTTTAGTCCAATTGTGCTAAACCCGAAATCAGTCAAGGCACGAACGCAATCGGTTATGATACCGCGCCCTTGATGGTTCTCAGCGAGCCAGTAACCGACCATCCCGCTGCGATTGTGGCGTTTCAGATCATGAAGCCCTATATTGCCGATATATTCGCCGTTTTCAAAAATGCCGAGGACGACATCCCTCTTGTTTTCGTAGTCTGTTTCCCAGGAGGCTATCACATTTTCGATAACAGCGGGCGCGTCTGTCCCGTCAACCCACGGCAGCCACTTCCGCAGATAATCTCTGTTGTTGTCGACAACTGCATAGACTTTTGCAGCGTCGCTTTTCGCAAGGCTTTTCATCATCAAATTGTCTCTTACGTAGATTAACATAACCTCAGTCCTTCTCCCAGATTGCCAGCTCAGATGACCTGCATGCAAAACTAATATCAACACTTTAATACAATGATCAGTTTTTGTCACACCCGCCGGGGACCGATAAACTCCTTAGCGGATACGGGCAAGCGGATGCCTGCCACAATAAAAGCAGGATGGTCTTCTGTTTGAGCACTATATCAATTATAATCGATTGTGTCGCATTGTTTGTCATAAGCCTCTCAGTCGTTTCAGCAATAGTTTGATAAGCGATGCAGTTCCATAATCACGATGACAACAGCTCGAGCCATTCGGGCGTGCCGGGAGGATGATTATGAAATCAGGAAAATCCGATCATCACGGTCAATTGATTTATTTCTCGCATGGCGGCGGTCCTCTTCCGATCCTTGCCGATCCGTCTCACGAGAAAATGATTCGTTTCATGCATCACATTCCGACAATGATTCACAGGCCTGAAGCCATTATCGTCTTCAGCGCACACTGGGAAGAGAATGTCCTGTCGATCCAGAACAGCCAGCAGCCGTCTATTTTATACGATTATTATGGTTTCCCGGCCGCGGCATACAAAATAGAATATCCATGCAGGGGCAGCAGGGAATTAGCTGCAAAAGCAGATGATGCTATACAGCGCTTCGACATTAACTGCCGCTTGGATGATGATCGACCTTACGATCACGGTTCATATATCCCCTTGAAAATGATGTATCCGGAGGCGGATATTCCGGTAATCCAGATTTCACTGGATCACTCCCTCGATCCATTAGCCCATCTGAATATCGGCAAGGCGCTCATGCCTCTGCTTGCGGAAAACGTGCTGATCATCGGCTCCGGGTTTTCATTTCACAACCTGAATGCTTTTGATTTTGCAGGCCGGGAAATTCCGGATCTACACAACGATGCATTTCAGGATAGCCTGGTCAAAATATGCTGCAACGAAGAGGATGAAGCGGAGAAATGGCAGCAGCTGGCGCAATGGGTGAATCTGCCCTGGGCAAGATACTGTCATCCGCGAGAGGAGCATCTGCTGCCATTGCATGTCTGTGTTGGCGCTGCTGCAGGTAAGGCTCAGTTGATCTTTGACGATTATATACTTGGCAAAAGAGCTGTAGCGTTTCTCTGGAGGCAGAGTGACTTATCCCAGCCTGAGTAATCCTGCTTCGGAGGTTAACCATGCACACGTTCGACCAGGCTTTCACAAAATGGGCTTTTCTGAAATCAAACCGACGGGGTGGCTGAAAAACCAGCTACGCATTCAGGCGGATGGACTGTCCGGCCATCTGCACGAATTCTGGCCAGATATTGCCGACAGCCAATTGAGCAAGTTGTCATTTGACAGCCCCTGGTACAATATAGTTGTGGCTGGTAAGAGCCGCCAGGCAGCATTCTGAGCATGTACAGTCACAGCCATGGATAACCTTTTTTGTTGATATTTATTTTCTGATGAAGAAACGGAGATTGAATCGTATGATAAACAGAACAAAGGGAACCTGCAGGTATTGCAGGAAGGAGTACACCAGAACCCCCATGGCCAAACATATTCTTTCCTGCAAGGAACGCAGGGCGGCCATTGAGAGAGAGACAAATGAAAAGCAGACGGGATTTTTTGTTCTGCTCATCAATGACAAGTACAGTAAACAGTATTGGTTGGTGGTGGAAATGAAAGACACTGCCTCACTTAAAGACCTGGATCAGTTTTTACGGGACATCTGGTTAGAATGCTGCGGGCACCTGAGTGACTTCGAGATAGAAGGTGTACGCTATGAAAGCAGCGACCAAGACTCCGACGAATGGATGTTCCCTGTTAAGGGGATGCACATTAAATTGAAGAAACTGCTTGCGCCGGGAATGATCTTTGAACATAGATACGATTATGGATCGACAACGGAGTTGACCATTTCAGTTATTGCTCACCAGATGGGCCCGGCAAAAAAAGAGCAGCTCACTATTTTGTCCAGAAACCACCCGACTACTTTTATTTGTGATAAATGTGGAAAGAAAGCAGCCACTGCCATTTGTTTGGAGTGCATCTACGATGGAACAGGGCTCCTTTGTGACGATTGCCGGCAAGACCATGAATGTGGCGAGGATATGCTTTCAGAAATATATAATTCACCCCGGACTGGTGTCTGTGGATATGAAGGAAGCTACAAGTATCCAGATTAAGCTTATCGGTCAAGTGTAGAGCAATCGTTACTGCCAAGGACGCGCTTGCCGGACCATACCCGGACGTTCAACCCCGGATTATAAAATACCAGTCGTCTTCATTCGTTTCAATCAGGCCGGCGACTTCCTTGATACGCCGCTTGATCTTGTGGCTGTATTTTACCTGGCTGAGCAACTGTTCAAGCGGACCGCAAATCTCCTCCTGGGAATACCGGCCAAGCTCTTTGAGAATTCTTGTGTACAGGCTCCGCGTCTGATTATTTGGCGGCGTCCGGGCCAGTTCCTTAACATAAAGATCAATGAAAGGCGTAGAACGTGGCAAGCAGGACAAGGCGTCGATAATTTTGATGCGAAAGTGCGCTTCTTCAAGCGTTGTCGCCGGTCCTAAGGCCATGTAGTATGTGATCAGGTTCTTGTAGGCTGTCACGTCACCGCAGCGGATCAAGGTGCACATCTTGTCCAGAGAACAGATGCCCATACTGTCCTCATCGTCATTGTGGTGGAAAAAGCGACAGCAGTTCTGGCAGATCGGTTCATTTCACGGATCTTCTTCATAACTGAACTCAAAAATCATCTAGCCAGATAAATGACAAGCCAGATATCGGTCAGCTTGCTTGCAGAACCCATTTTGTGATAATCGTCTACCATATTGCCACTGTCAAGGAAATAATAATAATCAGCAAATACATAATCGCATGTTTCAATATATATCTTATGATATCCGCGGGACAATTCAATCCCGTTGTTGAAGAGGAATGTTCCTGTGTTAAGGGTAGTATTTTTGAAGAAATCTGTTCTGATATGGGAGATATCATCTGTTGTCGGAACCCTGAAGCCTTTTCCTATCAAATAACATGTCCAGGTGTAGTGCCAGTAATGCCGACTAAGCAACTGAATCAGACTGGGCTCGTCAATATGGGTGTCATCCTGAAACCAATCGCTGCTGTCGACCGGATCCCATACGCACCAGTATTTCCCGTCGTTGTTTGTAATCGGGTAGTATAGATTGCGGTCTTCAATCGTTTCAATTAATAAGGGGTTGTTGGGAACAAAGCCCATCTGTGTCGCGATATTTGACGTGACCGTATCGACTGCCGTCTGAAAATCATTCAGATAGGATGCATCCCCAGTCAGTGAATATTTGTAATTGCAGTATGCTCCGTAGTAATAGAGCATATCGGTCTGTATCAGTGCGTAATACTGCACGATTTCTTTCAGAGGCTGATCAATCTGGTGCTGGAACTGGAAAACCTTAGCCAGATAATCGTTGTATGTATGAATTAAATTCCTTGTGCCGTCGGTCTCATCTGTCAGCAGCTTGTTGATATGGATGAGCACTTTCATGAAATCCAGCGCCTCCATCTTGTTGGCAAGCTCATCCATATAAGTCTTGCCGGTGGTTTCGGTCATGGACAGGTATTTGTTTTTATATGTTTCATAGGAGCTTATATAATCTTTGATAACTGCCGTCTGCACCTTGATGTTACATTCGTCAATGTCTTTGGTAATTTTCAGCGTGCTCTTGTCAAGCGAATCCTGCAGGTCTTTTATACGCTGATTGATTTCGGCAAGAACGGCGTCGGTCCCTTTGTAGATGCCGGTGGCGTCGAGAATGTATGAGGCGGTAACGCTGCCGGCAAAGCCGGCAAGCCCAGAGGCGGCACTTCCAAGGATTTTTTTAAAGTCAAATACCGATTCGGTTGCGGAAAGATTTGATAATCTCGTTGAGTATGGCACAAAATTGTTGCTGACAGAGACCGACCCGCTATGTGCAAGCAAGCTGACTTGTGAGTTCATCTTACTGCTGCTCAAGGCACTATGCAGCTCATGATGGTCGACATAAATTTCAATGTCATACATGCTCTTGCTGCCGATACTGACGGTTCCGTTTCCGCTTTCACAATTACCACGGATTTCAAGGCTCAGCCTTTTGGAATCAATCAGGTTCGCCTTTATAACCGCCATATTCTGAAATACACCTGTTAATGTTATGTCGGCAGCCTTGACTTCAGACGGATAATCGGCAAGCGACGTGATAGTCATGGAGTAGGTTTTTATCTCATCGCCCAAGGAGGACGCAAGACCCTTGGGTTCGTAGAACATGATGTTGTCCCGTATCGGCAGTGTGGCGCTGACGGCCTGACCGCAGTTTGTCGCGCTTCCCGATACCGTTACGGTGCCTGTGCCTGAATTTGCGTCCAAAGGTCCTGTCAGGGTCAGTCTGACTGCCCGGGGTTCCATATATGTAATGTCTGATACGACCGCTTTTCCCAGACCGCCGCCGAGAGTGATATTATTGATTCCGATACTTTCGGAAAATTCATGGTATTTAAGACGGATAACGATATCTTCCACGAAACCATGCTCAGGAAAAAGAATTCCAGAAGTATACAGAATTGCGTCGGGGATGATTTTTACCAGTGCGTCGGACGATACCCCCGATTGGTCAAATCCTTCAAAAAAATGAATGATTCCGCTTGAATAGGAATTTAAAACACCTGAGAGTTTTACGGAAAGCGTATTGTTGCTGAGCTTGACAAGTTTATCAATCTTCAAGTTTTGGAATGATCCTCTGAGTTCTATGTCGTCTGTAGTAATTTCTTTTGCGAACACGGCATTTTCAAGATTGATTTCAAAATCGTACACACCCTGATCGTTTGTCACCACAGCATTGGGACTGACCGAAAGCTCGGAAGTGGTCAGCAGAATACCCGCATAATAAACTGTATTGTTCTTCTCGTAATTCAGACCGATATAACCTGTGAGATGGTCATTGAGATGATCTTCGTAATACACATGATCAATGAATAAATTCCCTCTGATGCTGACCTTGACCCTGTCAGAAAGGTTTTCAATTTCTGTCACCTCAAGCCCGCTGAAAGAGCCGGACAAGAGGACGTCTGAAGTCTTGAATCCGTCGTACTTGATTATATCCTCCTTCTTTATGGATATAACCGTACTAAATTCCTCTGTGATTTTATGTTCGGTAACTTCAACGCTCATCTCGATAAATGTTTTTTCATCGTCATCGGTCTTACAAGAAACAAATGATAATACGATCGAAAGGATAAGAAGTGCTGAAATAAATTTTTTCATATTCATCTCCCTTATTATTGTTTCAAACAAAAATACCCGGCGGGTTATTTTTTCTCATATTTCATGTCTGTTAAACTCATTATCATCCGCAGACCGATTCTCAATGATTTTAGCCAACATCGTTGTAATTATACAGTATTTACGCATAGATACCTTCCTTTTCTTGAAAATAGCTTATCTTCGGATCTTTTTTGGTTTCATTTATCTTGCGGCTTTCATTTCTGCGCACACAAACACATTTAGTGGTTTAAAGTAGCATATCTTTTTTGCTTCTGAATTTTTCAGACCAGGTGATTATAACCATGACAAGAGACAGGTGTATCGCTTACAATGAAGACAGCAAGAAGATTCCTGCTTCGGAGGTTGACCATGCACACATCCGACCATGCTTTCACAAAAATGGACTTTGCCGATATCAAACCGACGGGCTGGCTGAAAAACCAGCTGCAGATTCAGGCGGATGGGTTGTCCGGCCATCTGCACGAATTCTGGCCGGATATTGCCGACAGCCAGTGGATCGGCGGCAAGGCCGACGGTTGGGAGCGCGTGCCTTACTGGCTGGATGGTTACATCCCCCTGGCCTACCTGCTGCAGGACAAGGATATGATCGATGTGGCCTTATCCTATGTCAATGCGATCCTCGACCAGCAAAGCGCCGATGGATTTCTCTGTCCCGCCGCAGTAACGGACCGGTCGCGCTACGATGTCTGGTCGGTTTTCCTGATTCTCAAGGTGCTGGTGCTCTTCCACGACATCACCGGCGACAGCAGAATCGAACCGTGCGTGGCGCGCGCTTTTGAGGCGCTCAGCGCCCACCTCGATCAGCAGACTTTATTCAACTGGGGCCAGATGCGCTGGTTTGAGTGCCTGATCCCCCTGGGCTGGCTTTACCAGAGACGACAGGAAGACTGGATCCTGCGCCTTTACCAGAAACTGGCCACCCAGGGCTTCGACTGGAAGGGCCTGTTTCGCGACTGGCCGTACAAAGCTGCCAGGAAAAGCTGGGGCTGGGACAATCACGTGGTGAACAACGCCATGGTTGTGAAGGCCGGCCAGCTGATGTGGCAGTTCAGCGGGGACGTGGAGGATCGGGCACTGCCCGAACGGATGTACCGGCTGCTCATGGACTATCACGGCATGGCGACGGGCGTTTTCAGTGGGGACGAGTGCCTGGCCGGCCAAAGCCCGGTGCAGGGCACAGAGCTCTGTGCGGTCGTGGAGCTGATGTATTCGTTTGAAGAGCTGCTGCAGCTGACCGGCGACCCGGTCTGGGGCGACAGGCTGGAACGCGTCGCCTTCAACGCGCTGCCGGCCACATTCAGCCCGGACATGTGGACACACCAGTACGACCAGCAAGTCAACCAGGTACAATGCAGTAAGCAGGAAAATCCCGTTTTTTTTACAAACGGCAGCGACGCTAACTTGTTCGGCCTCGAGCCGAATTACGGCTGCTGTACGGCCAACCTGAGCCAGGGCTGGCCCAAGCTGACTCGACACACCTTTTTCCGGGATGACGAGGGCTTTGTCTCTGCCGTGCTGGCGCCCAGCCGGATCGAGAGCGCTTACCAGGGGAAAAATCTAAGCATCGAGCTTGTCACGGATTATCCCTTCAGCGATGAGTTGAAATACATTGTGCACGCTGAAGAGCCGGTGAACTTCAGTCTCAAGATCCGGATCCCAGCATGGGCAGAAGGCGCGCGCCTCACCTGGAACGGCCGGGACGGGCACCCTGATGAGCAGCCTGTTGCAGGATGCTTCCATGCAGTCCGTGCCACATGGAGCGGCAGGACCGATATCACAGTCAAACTGCCGATGCAGCCGCAACTGGAGTCAAGGCCCGGCGGCCTTTTTGCTGTTACCAGGGGACCGCTGGTCTACGCCTTGCCTGTGCAGGAAAGATGGGTCCTGACGAACACGGAACTGCCCTACAGGGAATACCCGCACTGCGACTACGAGGTCTACCCGGAATCAGCCTGGAATTACGGTCTCATCGTTGATGAGCAGGATCTGGCAGGCGGCATTTCTTTCGAGCAAAAGCCTGTAGGCCAATGCCCCTTCTCGCCGGACGGCGCGCCGGTCGTAGCTCATGTCAAGGCCAGGAAGGTTGCCTGGACGAAAAATGACGGTGTCTGCGCACCCGCACCCGATCTGTCACAGGTGTCGGAAGAAACAGAAGAAATCAGGCTCATCCCGTACGGGTGCACCAACCTGCGCCTGACGGAAATGCCACTGCTCGAAATGCCATCACTCGAAATGCCGTCTGGCAAGTAGCTGCAAGAGGAGAAAGCGTATGCAAGTGTCTGATACGATCAAAGCGTGAGATATGTTGATGCAAAAGGAGCGGTGCTTGTCATGGATAAACGAATCGAACGATAATCCTATTTAGATCAACTTACCATGTGGCCTGAATAAGAAATGATTAAGGTCGTCACCGGCGTCCGCAGGTGCGGCAAGTCTATGCTTCTTGAATTATACATAGAAAATCTAAAATCTGACGGTATAACCGATGAGCAGATCATCTACAAGGTGGATCGATATGACATTAAAGGAAAGATGAATCTGAAATCTGAGAGCAAATACTATGTTATTATATAACAGCCCTGAGCTGCGGAAATTCTATTTTATACAAACAGGTCGCAATTATGCAAATTATAATTTATTTATCGAAATAAATGGAATTTTATGCAAAATCCAATTTTTATAATTCAACATGGTTTTTTAATAAAACGGTGTATCTGTTATCCGGACAGGTCAACAGCACCGCCATTGCCGTCCTGATGGTAACGGCGCTGTTATCATGGAAGGCGATGCAATCGGTTGCCTGGATCGACTATCAATCATCCAAGTCAACCATTTCGTCCAGTTTCTCCAGGTCGTCCCAGTCGTTGACTCCAATCATCATTTCTTCAACCATGCGCGGCGTCTCTTTCAGCATTGGCAGTTGCATCAACTGAATATCCAGCTGGTCGCAAAGCGGCTCAAGCAGCAGGTAAGCCTCTTCCCGGCAGGTCAGGATTTGGCCGGGCCGGGCCTGTGAGCCCTCGATATACTTGAGCAGCCGGTTGAAAATGGCTGTGAGCTGCTGGTTAAAAGTCTTGGTCTTTTCCTGAATGGACTTGAAGAGTTCAAATGCCACGAAAAAGCCATCACTGCTGATGATCGTCATCAGCTGGGGGTGATAACTGCGCTCGCCGTTGGTTCCGCGGATCGCTATGTCGATATAGCTGATGTCGATTTCAAGCGTAAAGCTCTCATCGACAGGTAATGAAAGTACATGGCTCAGCTGTTCTTTGTCGCTCAGCCTGATCCTCGGATAGACCGGATGGAACTGCTCGGATTCCCTGTATTCCTCCTGCCAGGTCTGTTCACCGTCCTGAACGGTGGCGAATCGTGTCAGATAGACCGGTACATACGTCAGTTGGCCATCATCATCTTCAGCATACACCGTCACCAGGAAGCTTTTATCAGATTCAGCTCTCTGGGCAATCAGCAGTGTTTGCTCCAGAAGATGGATCATGGTCCGGCATTCGCTGCCGTTGAGCTGGTCTGGCAAGAGTCCGGTTCCCATGCTGCGAAAGCAGGGCCAGTTGTGCGGGCCCTCGCAGCGGATACCAAAACGGCGCAAAGTGTCCAGGTCGTGCTTATCCAGAAACGAGCGATCCTCAAGGGTCAGGTACAAGGCTTCCAGGCGAACCTTCTCGTTGAAATCAGACAGATTCTTATTCTTGTCTCGCAGGTTGGACAGGAAGTCATGACCGGCAGCGCCGCGGAAAGCCGCCAGGGAATAGTCTATGCCGGCACTGCCCAAGACTGAAATATAATAACGGACGTCGCTGACAGGATCGACCACACTGAAAATATCCCGATCATCCATCCAGTCCCAGGGCTGCAGCTCGCGGTATTGGACAGCCAGCTGGTACAGGCGGCGCAAGTCGGTTTCGTTCGGAATATCAAGGATCACAATCGGTTTACGCTTTGCCATGGTAGCCTCCATTCACGGCTCTGTTTTATTCCATTGGACTGCTTCTGCGTTCAGTATAGCCGATCAGGCGATCATCGTCATGACTGAATTCAAGAAGGCTGCAAAATAGGGGCTGATTGATTCACTCAAAAATCCCGCTTGCTGTAATATGCTTTGGCAGACTGACAGGATATGGCCATGATCATAAACCAGATTATTGCTGCAGTTAGTGCCGTCAGAAAAGGATTTGCCGCAAGCCAGTCCAGAATAGCGTTAATCTGTACGGTTTTGAAGTTGTCTTTCAGGAAGTTGGCCGCTATGATGGCTATGAATGTTAATCCGACAAACGGCAGGTAGGCTATGAATTTAGCTTTGGCATATCCGAGCTTAAAATAGATCGGCAGTTGCACAGCCTGGATGATGCTATAGAGATAGATCAGAACAAACGTGCCGACCATAGATTCCACCGCATTGAATTCCTTGCGCACCATGGTCATCACCGCAAACGAAAAACCATAAGCCAGCAATCCGGCGATGACATCAACAGTGAGGGCATACAAATATCTGCCCACAACCACCTTGTTTCGTTTGATCGCAAGCGTTGCATACAAGGCGTCGATGCCGTTTTTTTCGCTGATTGCAAACGGATAGCTGACATACAGCGCGGCGAAGACCATGAGCATGGCGATAGCTGATATGCTTGTGCCAGAGCTGATCATCATAATGATCGCAACCATGGCGAATATCAGCAGGTTTTTCATTGTTATATACGGTTTGACAGTGATAAAATCCAGTCGGATAAATGTGAGCGCTTTATGCATGTGTTTTTGCCCCCCTGTTCATATGGATAATAATTTCATCGAGTGTGACCGGTTCGGCAAGAAGGCTGCCAGGAAGCTTGTTCAGGTTTGCTGTTTCGATCATTCCCTCAAAACCTGTACCGTGTTCCCGCAGACCAATCAATAGGTTTTTCATCTGGGCATCGATTTCGTTCAGGCCGCCCTTAACCATGACGTAGTTTTCAAGCAGGTCTTCCTTTGGTCCTGTGAAAATTATTCTCCCGTTTAGGATAAACGTGATGTAGTCCGCAATTTTTTCAAGGTCAGCTGTTATGTGCGTTGAAAATAAAACGCTTCTGTTTTCATCGGTGACAAACTCACTCAGCATCTCGCAGAGTTCATCGCGCGCTACAGGGTCAAGTCCGCTGGTCGGCTCATCGAGGATCAACAGCTTCGCGTCATGAGAAAGGGCAACGGCAATCATCAGTTTTACCTTCATGCCGCGAGACAGTTCCTTCACCTTTTTCTTATGATCAATGGCGAATTGTCTGAGCAGACAAACATATTTCTCGCCGTTCCAATGCTGGTAATAAGGCGATACTGCCGCTTCTACGTCGGCTGCCGTCCATTCATCCGCATAAAACGGCGTGTCCATGACAACGCCAATCTGTTCGTAGATCCGATCGCCATTGTCTTTACTGTCGATCCCGAATATTTTGATCTCGCCAGACTGGTAATTGATCATATTGAGAATGGTTTTTATAGTCGTGGTTTTTCCTGCTCCATTTGGACCGATAAAACCCATGATGAAACCTGTCGGCATCTCAAACGTTACATTTTCTAATGAAAAGGCAGCAAATCTCTTATTTAAGCCGCTCACTTCCAGAATACTCTGCATAATCATCCTCCTCGTACAGTACATTCAGTATCTCAAGCACTTCGTCTTTCCCGATCCCGCTGGCTCTTGCCGCGGCAATTGCGTCGTTCAGACCAAGTTCAATTTTTCGCAGTGCGTTTTCTCTCACCATTTCTTTATTTCGCGGCAGCACATAACACCCTTTGCCCTGAACGCTGGCAATGAAGCCTTCTTCTTCCAAATCACTGTATGCCCGTGTCGTCGTGATCACACTGATTTTCCTTAACTTCCTGAAAATTATACCCTGCAACATATGAAAGAGCAAGAAATTAAG
>JAWSUP010000009.1:0-26634 GCA_033549405.1 Bacillota bacterium
CGATGATTCCGTGGCGCTCGTATTCGGCAACCACCTGCGATAAGTCACGGCCGGGAAAATCCGCCGCAAGGATAAAATCGCGGGAGGGCCAGTCTTCATGGTCAAATAAAACCTGAACGCCGTCGATCTGCCTGAGTCCCGCGATATCGCCGCTTCCATTCAGCATCCGCTCCATTAAGACCTGTTCATGGCTTTTAATCGCGCCCATACCCGCAGCGTACAGGGCATCCCGGCTGTCCTGGCCGCAGCAGCAGCCGCCTAGCCAGCATATATAGTCTACGATTTGCGACAGCGCCGCGTAGTGAGCGGGCACAGAGGTGCCCAACTTCCAGTTTGTTTGGTCTTTGCCCAGCAGTCGATGGTGGGGCAAGGCGGCAACCCGATCCGAAACATACCCAATTCCCGAACCACGCACACCAAAGAGCTTATACGGTGAAAAGACTACTCCGTCAAGCCCCAGTTCGTCCACATTAATCGTTCCATGGGGCATATGCTGCACTGCATCCACATAAATATACAGGTCGGGCTTTACCGTCCGCGCTGCCGCGATGATTGCCTTGATGTCCTGAACGGCGCCTGTGATATTGGACGCGTAGATCACGCTGAGCATACAAGTATTCTGGTCGATCAACTTAACAATTTCCGCCACATCTACCCCGCCGGTCACCGGATTGGTCGCAGCTGTTCGCAACTCCTTGCCGGTCTTTTGGCAGTAATAGCTAACCGCATCATAAACACTGGGATGCTCCAGGGCTGTCGTCACGATATTGCTCCCCACAACGTTTTCCGCGATGACACCGGTGACGCCAAAGGACACCTGGGACGCAGACAGCATCATGAACAGGCTGCCCCCCTCATGTGCGCCAAGGATGGTTCGGATATCCTGCTCTCCTTGGGTAATCACCTGCTTCATACAAATGGACGTCTTGTGCGCACGCTCAGGGCAGTCGGGCATACAGTCATGGGTGCTGAAGGCTTCTACGGTTTTTTTTAGCCTATACGCTCCACCCGCGTTATCGAAGTACAATCTCCTACCCGTATAAACCGGGTCATGATCCACATAGCAAAACTGTTTGCGCACTTGCTTCATGGTGTCCGGCGTGAATAATTGTCCTTGTTTGCTCATATGTTGGTTCCTTTCGTCAGGCGTCGGTCGCCGCTGTTCATCCGGCTACTATAAGCAATACGTATTTGAGCATACAACGGGCTTTATATTGCCCGTTGTATGCCCTTGTTCGCGTTTAATTTTAGTTATATTTTGTTATTTGGCGCTCCATCTGTCGTAGGCAGCCTGACGTATCTGGATTACGGTGTCGATACCCAGAGCCTTAGTCTCGCTCAAATAGGCATCCCATTCGGTGTCGTTGCTCACGTCTGATTCGCCCGTTATGAACTTGGCGACCATCTGCTGTACATAGTTGTCCAACGCCACAAGCGTCGCAAGCTGATCCTGCTCATCCTGGGTGAATGAAACTCCCGGCGGGTAAGACAGCCGGCGATAATCGACGATTCCGATGGCGTCCACCAGTTTTGCCTGGTAAACCAAGTCCGGACTGGAGTCAACGACAATCGCCGCGTGGTCTATGGTATATACAAAAGGCATATCCATCGGAGCCGTAGCCAGTCGGTGAAGCCAGAAGCTGGTGTATTTGTCCTTATCCCAATCAACTGAGCTCAAGAAAGAACCGTCCGCCTGCTTTTCCCGGCTCCATCCGCCATATCCATCCCATTTTCCTGCCTCGGGGCCGGACTTGATGATGAATGATTCATCATAGCTGTAGAAGAAATCGAGTAGCTTGGTCGCGAGTTCGGGATATTCGCATTTGTCGGTGATGCAGTAGGAACCGTTGGTCGTTTCACTCGTGCGTACAGGCCACATCAGTTCCTGGTTATATTCGCTGGTCAAGCAGCCTACCATATTATAGGCTTCCTTTTTTGCCGTATCGGTGAAATAATTTTGCATCTGCCCGGCCATGCCTACCCGGTACTCACTGCATTTAGCAGTAAATTGCTCCGTGGTCTGTGTGAAAACCTCGTTGTCCAGCAGTTCTTCAGCGTAGAGCTTATTCATGTAGCTCAGGAAGTGCCGGTAGTTTTCTTGCACTGGAACATACACATAGTTACCGTCGATTACATCGTGCATGGTTCCCACAAAGCCATATGCACCGAGAATACTGTAGTAATTAGACCAGTTGGTATTGAAATTCCACCTGAAGCTTAAGGGGATTTCGTCCTCAATGCCGTTTCCGTTGCCGTCGCCGGTCTTGATGGCCTTCAGCGCTATATATAGGTCGTCTACGGTCTTGGGCATAGCGACGCCAGCCTTTGTCAGCCATTCCTCATTGATGAAGCCATCGATCCATACACCGTCCCGTGGATTTATGCCATAGGAAGGCATCATATAGATGTTTCCCTCGTCATCGGTTATGTTTTTAAGTGTTGTCGGCATCGCCGCGAAAAGCTTCATCGAGCAGGGGGAGTAGTCTTTCAACAGATCGTTCAACCGGAGCAGCATGCCTTCCCGTCCATACTTATTTGCATCGTCCAGGCTGATGCCGGTCAGGAAGATATCAGAATACTCTCCCGAGGCAAATGCCAAGTTCTTTTTTTCAACCCATCCAGTCTGCTCGACTCCCTCAAAAACAAGGGTAATATTAGCGGTATCCTTCAGATGCCCCAGGTACCACATGGTTTTGAAATCCCCATGTTCAGGCCGGCGAGGGAACAGTACAGAAAAAGACACCGGCTCATCTACCAGGGGCAGGTCGGGCACAGGCATATATACGTCTTCGGAAACTTTGTCTCTTTCCATCAGTTCAAAGGGCTGTCCGCTCGTGGCGGAGGTTGTCGCTTTTGTCGTTGTTTTAGTTGTTGCCGTGGTCCCGGCAGTTGATGTTGTGGTTGTCTGGGCACAGGCAGATAAAATCAGTGCAAGTGCAAGAGCCAGTGCCAGTACGGCTAATCGTGCAGTTTTTCTTCGGACTTTCATGATAATTCCTCCTCTAATAACAGTGTTCACTTGAAAACTCAAATGGCCGTATTTCCAGTAGTCTCAAGGGATGTGACCGTACGCTTCACCTCCATTTTTCCGACCACTAGATTCTTAATATAACAATGCTAACTGTTTTTAAATATTCTCTAAAAGTAATTGTTTTTCAGATTCACCTTAAAAATGGCGATATTGAGGCTTGATTCCTTACTTTCTTGATTCAGGCTGATTGGATCACGTTCAGAAATTAATGCACCGGCACGCCTAACTGTTTATTCCTCCTTCCTTCTTTTCGAATCCATTCATTCAAAGAAGCATTTTGTCCCCCTGTTTCCTTATATGCGGTCTTTGGATTGAAGATCGCGGATGACTACCCTTTCAGCGAACCGATCATTACGCCTTTGACAAAGTACTTTTGGACAAAGGGGTACAACACCAGCATTGGCAGGGTAGACACAACGACGATGCCGTATTTCATGCTTTCTCGCAGCTGAACGTTGCGGAGGATCGCTTCCAGGGCGTCACTGTCTTCGTTGGCGATCAGGTCTATCATTTGATTTTCGATCAGGATGTTGCGCAGGTATAGCTGCAGCGGATACAGGTAAGACTTGGTCAGGTAAATCAGCGCGTTAAAGAACGCATTCCAGTGGCCTACGGCATAGTAAAGGGTGATTACAGCGATGATTGGCTTGGACAAGGGTAGTACGATGCGGAAGAAAAGCTTCGTATTGCTGCATCCATCAATCAGCGCAGCATCCTGCAGTTCCCGTGGTATCGTGTTCTGAAAGTAGGTGCGGGTGATGATCATGTTAAAGACTGACATGGCACCCGGAAAGAGCATTGCGAAAACGGTGTTGGTCATTTGCAGGCTTTTCATCATCAGGTATGTCGGGATCAGCCCACCGCTGAAAAACATTGTAAACGTAAACAGCAACATCAACTGGTTACGCCCGATCAATTCTTTGCGTGACATCGCATAGGCACAGGGAACAGTTACCAGCAGGTTGATCAATACGCCCACCACAGTGTAGAATATGGTATTACGATATCCGATCCAGATTGGATTATAGTCCAGAATGGTCTGGTATCCCTCGATCGTAAACTGTATCGGCCAGAGTACTACATCGCCCGATGACACGCGGACGGGTTCACTGATAGAAGCACTCATAACAAATACCAGCGGGTACAGCGTCAGCAACAGCACCACAGCGCATAGCGTATACGTAATAATTGAAACAAGTATGTCGTCAGACTTATTGCTCTTGATTTTATTTATAGTCATCTTTAATTTGGCGGTCACCATAATCCCTCTACTTCCAAGCGCTTAGCAAAAGCATTAACGCTTACCAGCATCGCAAAGTTAATCAAAGAATTGAAAAGCCCCAGGGCGGTGGAGTAACTGTACTGTGTATACAGCAGTCCGATCTTGTATACGAAAGTGGAAAGCACTTCACTGCTCTCCAGGTTGAGTGGGTTTTGCATTAAAAAGACTTTTTCGAACCCTATCGTCATAATGCTCCCAGAAGCCAGGATCAGCATGATGGTTACTGTCGGCAGAATACCCGCCAAGTCGATGTGCCAGATCCGACGAAAGCGGTTCGCGCCGTCGATCATCGCCGCCTCATGCAGTTCCGGATCCACACCTGCCAACGCCGCCAGGTATATAATCGAATTCCAGCCCAGGTTTTGCCAGACACCTGTGGCGACATAGATTGACGAAAACCATTTTGGACGAGTCATGAAATCATAAGGTCCCTGTCCGATATATCCGAGCAATTTGTTGACGACGCCAATGCTTCCGTTCAGAAACAAAAGAATCATACTCACCATAACCACGGTAGAGATAAAGTGGGGTGCGTAGGATACCGTCTGCACCAGCTGTTTGAACCGCTTGACGCGTACTTGGTTGAGAAACAGGGAAAATATTACCGGTATTGGGAACCCGACCACCAGTGAATAAATGCTGAGAGATAGCGTGTTTTTGATAAGTGTCCACAACGCAGGCGTATTGAACAACCTGTTAAAGTGCTTTAAGCCCGCCCATTTGCTTCCCAAGATTCCCAAGGATAGCCGATAATCCTTAAAGGCGATCTGCACGCCATACATTGGCCAGTAACAGTAAAGGATAATATAAACCACTGCCGGCAATACAAACAAGTATAGTTCATAGTTCGTCGCCATTCTGCGCAACGTCAGCCGAAAATTTCTCCTGTCAGTCATTACACTCAAAGTATCAACCACCTTTCTACATTCTGACTATAGCAAAATGGCAAATCAATAATCAATTTGTTAAATTATATTGGGTATGCAATAATTTTCTGAACAAAATTCAGGGTGAATCTGCATTACAGGGTGGAATTTTTATCGTCTTGTGCGCCTTTAATTTCCACTTTTTGCACGTAACGCAATTGACTCAACATGCCTATGTTTATACTCCTATATTGCCCGGGTGTAACGCCCTCATCCTTTTTGAAGTGCCGAATAAAGCTGGAGTTGTCAAGGTACCCAACGCTTTGCACGATATCGCTGATGGGCTTATTCGTTCTCAGCAATCTGTCTTTTACAATTTGCTTGCGTCTGCACCAAATATAGTCGCTAAATCCAATCGATAGTTTATCCTGAAAAAAATGGCTCCAATAGGGCACGGAGTAACCCATCGCATCTGACAGCATACTCAAGGAAAGCATTGGATTGCATATATTGGTGTTGATCCAGTCGATGATCTGAGTACGTTTTTCATCTTCTTGCTTTTCCTGGATATGCCCTGTCTGGCTGCACAAAATATGCGTAATGTCAGCCATGCGCTCGATAAATTCATTTAACGGACAAGAAGGCATGATCACCTTGATCAGGTCGCCCAATCCCTTTTGCCGGCTCAGGCCAGGGTCGTCCGACACCAACCTGTTCGATAACAGCTGCATAACGATCTCCAGCAGTTGGAACCGGTAATACTGTTGTACAGGATTCATCGGGTAACGGGTGCGCAGCATCTCACAGACCAGGTCCAGCTTCGCCAATGCTTCCTTGAGATTGGGCTTCTGCAAGCTGTAAAAATAGGTGGAAATCGCTTTCTGATAGTCATCGTCCGCCAGCGGAACGTTGTCCAGCTTATCCACATGCATGATGAAATGTTCTTGGCTGCTGTCCATCGTATTCAGCGCAATTTGTGCCTCCATATAGGATATAGAGATTCTGTCCAAAGGGTACTTCCGACCCACACCGAATAGTAGCTGCGTGTTATACTCGCGCATGATGTGTTCATGCATTTTGCTGGCAAAACTGCCCACACTTTTTTCGGTAGTATCGGGCGTCCTGAAAATCATACCGATTACCAGCTCGCTGACCTTGGCTGCATATGCCTGATCTATAGAACTATAGTGCTCCTCAATATATCCGAGAACCGCTCTACAGACTTCGTCGCTGTTTCGGTCACCTGCTTTGATGACTACCGCGCAGTATTCCGTATCACTGTCAAACATGCTAAGAATGCTAAATAAATGGTTTTTATTCACCTCACTGGGTGTGTTTCCATTTAGCAGTTGCACAATCAGCTGGTTTTGCAGCAATATACGCTGCTCCTGCATCTGTACCCCGATTTTTTGGTACTTTACCAGTGCGGTTTCGATTTTTTTCAGATCATCGCCGCTATCCGGCTTGGATGGCAGTATGCCAGACGTCAAAATCCGACTGAGCTTTTCAATGGGGTTATAATTCCACCTGGATAACCCAAGTGCACTAGAGATGGCGATAACAATTATGGTGATCAGCCATATGATCATATATGCATATCGCATTCGACCTTGAATCCATTTATCCGGTACGATAGATACCAGCGTCCAGTGCACATCCTTGGTTACCTGAGTGATCAGTATATATTTCTCCTCCTTGTAGCTGAATTTATCCTGACTGATGTTATCCAGCAAAACGGGAAGCATCTGATCCTGATTGACCGACTGGTCAGCATTGATGGTATACAGCAGGCGCTGCTCTTCATCCAATAGCAGAATCATCCCATATTCAGCGGTTTTCATGTCTGCGATCTGGTCAGTAAAAGATGACATCTCGATAACAAACACGACATAATTTACCGCATCCGCCAAAGGAGTATATAGCGGTGAAAAATACATCATGGTTCCGATCTGAGGAAAGTAGTTGAGGTGCTTTTTCCCATCAGATGTATTAAGCACGAATAATTCCTTTTCCTCAGGAGAAAACTTGTAGCGCAGCCGAAGCAGGACGCTTAATGCTACTGTACCCTCTGAGGTGTATACGGTATCGTCATTACCCTTAACGATGAAAATATTATTGAAGTATGAGTTTGCCGCGACATATTTCTTCAGGACCGCAATTCCATCAATCACTTTGCTGGTCATCTGATCCGGTGACAGATTGATGAAGGTATCATCCATGGATATGCTCGTTGCGACGCGTCTGCTTTCCTCTATCCGCATGTTCATGGTATCGTTCAACTGCTCCAGCAATACACGCTGCCCGGCGATCATCTCATTTTTTAGCTGAATAATTCCAATGTAATAAACCATGATGCTCAGCAGCAGCAGGGGAATAGCGGTGGCCAACATAAAGGAAGACAGCGTTTTTTTGAAGTATTTACTTCTGTAAATCACTTGCCTCCCCCCTTCGAATATTATTTTATCACAGAATTTGCCTTGGTAATGCTTGGAAAGCTGCTTTAAAAAACCTACGGCGGTGCGCTAATCAAACATTTCGTTGATGGCTTGCACGAGCATGTTGACCAGGTAATCACCGCCTTCGGGCCCCACCAGTCCCGACCCCACGATGGCGCTATAGTGCCCGGCCCGGACAGCCTGTGCCGTGGGCAGATAACCGCTGTGCCCGCAGGAAAGCTGTACGATCAGGGTTTGCTCCGCTTTGGCGCGCGCCTTGATCTGCAACCCATATGTTGTAAAAAGCTCAAAAGGGTTGGTGACGATCGCCGCTTCGCCCAGGCGGACGACATGTATCTCCGGTTGGAATAATGACTGCTCCCGCTGTATCGCGTACCGCTCGATTATCGCAGCCTGGTCATACAACGTCCACAACTGGCTTTCTTGCAGGCGTTGACCCGATTCCACGCTGGCGATCAGCGTATCTACATCCGCTTGTGCGCGGTTGCGCTCTTCCCGGGTCACGGTGCGAATGGGCAGCATGGGATGTGCAATACTATGCTTCATGCACACCTGTCCATTCGCCAATTCGGCAGCTGCCCTTTCGTTCCCCAGCACCACATCAACCACTCTTCGTCCCAGCTCCTGTGCGCCTGGAATATTGAACATGTCCGGTTCTCCCCGACCACGCCGTGTAAAGTCTCGAGGGGATTGGTCACCGGCAGCACCGCACAGGGGTAGGATAAACACTTCGCCCCTGCCTCGATTGACCAATTCCCTGCGCGCTTCACCCCAATAGTCAGCGGAAACAAAGCTGTGGTTTTCTAGCACCTGGGCTGGACTGGCGGTATTGACCGCCACCCCAGTCAGACTTCCCTTGTTATCCCAAAAATAAAGCATTTCCATACCATGGTCTTCCGGACCTTCTGGGCCAAAATACTCGGGTGTATCCGTTTTACCATACATGAGCGTGCTGCCGTCTTTATATAGTACACGGCGGTTGTGGCTGAGCACCTGCCATCCCAGGCAGCGACTCATTTTTCCAGGAGCGCGGCTATTCCACGCCGACTTGCAGGCGCATATAATCTTGCTGATCAGGAGTTCCCGGAACTCCACTTCCGTCATAATATCGATTTCGGGCTCTTTGAAGACAGGCCAAATGCTTTCGGGCACCAACGCCATCGGTTTTCTCGACATTCGCTGGTGTATGGTAAATGGCGCCGTGTGCGTATGCGTCGCGTTGATAAACAGCTTTTTCGGGTCGAATCCATTTACAGCCTCGGGAAGTATTGCTCGCACGTCATATAACACATCGGCCTCCACCCCCCCCATATCGCAGGAAACAATTATCATCTGGTCGATGGAATTTCCCTGAGCATCGCGAGTTTCCACCGCAAGGATCGTTACCATTAGCTCGGACTGAACATATTCGGAGATCCTTTCACGAAACAGCCCTCTGAGACGAACCGGTTTATCCGGAGTGATGTTTTCCCTTCCCCAGCCAATACACACGAATCCCTTTTCCATACAAGCACCTCATATATTTATTCTGTAATGTTTAATTATGGTAATACTGTATTATATTTGCTTTAGATAAATTGTAAAATTATAACCTGACTTTTATAGTTAACCCTTTTTCAGACGATTAGGCTGTCTTCACCAGATTTCGCACCAGATCAATCCCAGGCTCAAGCCGAGCATCATCTAAGGATAACATGAACCACCGCCGGCAACACAAACAAGTACAGTTCATAGTTCGCCGTCATTTTGCGTAGTGTCAGCCGAAAAATTTCCGGTCAGTCATTATACTCAAAATACTAAACGCCTCTCTACTCTACAATCTGACTATATCAAAGAGGCTAATCAATAATCAATTTGTTAAATTATATTGGGTATGCAATAATTTTTTGGCCAACATTCGAGGTGAAGAGGTAACACTCGAACTCTATTGCACCAGATTTTCAGACTTGGTTATTGCGAGGGTATCCTGGATTAGCTTTTGTACTGGTTGTGAATTATAGCATACGTAAAATAATATGACAAATTGAATTATATGATAAGCCTTCAATATAATAAAATTGTAAAATATTGCGGTACCATTAAGTGCTTTTCGAACCAAACACCATCAGATCAGAATTTACAGGCAGGAGGAAAGTAAGTGTATTATCAAAGGCTTGATCAAACGGAACAGGATAAACTGCACCACGCCAGTCTTGAAGTCATGCGAAACTCCGGGGTTCGATTTCTTGAAAAGAATGCCATTGAAATATTTAGAAAAGCCGGCTGTGCAGTACAGGATAATTTGGTCCGCTTTCCGAGCAATCTGGTTGAATGGGCACTGAAAACTTGCCCAAAAAATATTACGCTGTTTGACCGTTTGGGTCAGCCTAAAATTCATCTCATGGGAAGATGCGCATATTACGGAAATGGTTCTGATCTTCTGTATATCATTGACCATGAAACCTGTAAATGCCGTTCCCCGTTGCTAAAGGATGTAAAGGATATTGTAACGCTCATAGACGCGTTGCCCCATTTCGACTTTTCAATGAGTGGATTCATCCCCACTGATGTACCAAATGATCAGGTTCAGCGATGGCAGATGAAAACCATGCTCGAGAATACAATCAAGCCTATTGTTTATGTTACAACAGATTTCGAAAATACAAAATCCAGTGTTGAAATGGCAGAGATTGTGGCCGGTGATGAAAAAGCTCTGCGCGAAAATCCATTTGCCGTAAATTACATTAACATCAGCAATCCTCTTAAACATAATACTGAAAGCGTAAGAAAACTCATGTGGTTATCTCAGAAGGGACTCCCTTTTGTATATAGGCCATCTATCGTTACAAGAGGAATATCAACCCCTGTGACCTGGGCAGGATTTCTGGTAGTCAATAATGTGGCAGGACTGGCTGGGCTGGTTCTATCTCAGTTAGTCCGCGAAGGAGCGCTCTTTATTCGTTGTGGCTGTTCTGGCGGAACTTTTGATATGCAAACAATGGTCGGATTACATTCAGCTGCCGAAATACGCGGCTTTAATGAGGATCTATGCGAATATTATCAGATCCCCAGATTCGGAATCGGCGGATTATCCGGATCCAAGGATGTTGACCAGCAAGCCGCCTATGAGGCGGCATTAACCCTGATAACATCAACACAGGCAGGGGCACAGCTTATTCATGATGTCGGCTACTTGGATAACGGGAGAATCGGCGCCCTCGACCATCTAGTCATATGTCATGAAATAATCGGATGGGTCAAGCAATACATGAAAGATATGGTCATTGACGAGGAATCCCTGGCACTGGAGCTCATTCATCAGGTTATACAGTCAGACACCAATTTTCTTGATTCAGATCATACTCTTGCACACTATCAAGAAGATTATTACCCCGCACTTACCGATAGATCGGTCTATGATACGTGGGAAGCAAAAGGAAGTACCACACTAAGAGAACGCGCCAAGAAAGAGGCGGATGCGATATTAAAAGATCATCGCGCAGTTCCGTTGGAAAAGAGCGTTCCACAAAAGCTGCTAGATTTGATTAATCGAGAAGCCCATCTTTGAAGAGATACAGGATAGAACGTATTTTCATTAATCCGTAACTCCCGTTGATATTCTCACCACATAATAATCAGATAACGCTATTACTCAAGAATCTTGAAAACATTGAATATACAGCATTTATACATATAGCAATGCACCGCATAATGACGGTTCTTGCCATCCTGCTTTACCGGATGCTTGGTAGAGACATCGCCAATTGCTATGCACAAACCTGATGGGAAAGAGCTTATGCAAGAATTTTGTTTTCTGAAGCATCGCTGTAATCGCAACGCATCAGTAAGCTGCTGCAGGAACTTGGAAAAGAATCATATCACAGGCAGTTCTTCATTGAATGCCTTCGCAATATATCCTCAAAATGCAGCAAAGGGATACTGGTTGACGGCACTGGTTTGCCCAATGATATCCTGTTCCCTTTATCGGCAGTCAACAGCCACAATGGTGACATCAGCAATGAGGCAAAACTCATTTTTGTATTGGACAGTAAAAGCGGTCTTCCGCTATACTTCAGATATGCCGCTGGAAATATCGTTGATGCTGCCACATTGAAAACCACTTTATGTGAACTGCACGCCTATGGAATCGATGTTGAACGTGCGATTATAGACGCTGGCTACTATTCAGAAGGCAATATCAAGGAACTGCAGAGAAATCAGATATCCTTTGTGATGCGTCAGATCCCTAACCGCAAACGGTATACGGATCTTGTCGCTCAATATACAGCTAATTTGGATGATGCCAAAAATCTGGTTAAATGCAGAGAGCGGCTGGTGTATGTCATACGGATACCAAGAGTCCTGTTTGGCAAGGAGGGTTATGCATATTTAGAAGAAGAAATAGACCGCAAACATGATGAGATCAAAAAATATGCGCGAGCAGCACTTGAAAATAACGATCTTACGACTGATGAGATGGATGAAGCGATGCGTACAAAGGGGCTGTATCCTGATAACAGCGGATCTCATTGAAAACGAGGATATCCTGCCGCTTAACTACATAAGGTAAACCTTTGAACAGGTCTTTGATATCGGTAAGAATAATGCTGAATTTCTTCCTTTACGCATACATGGCGTTGCCGCATTCAGGGGACATTTATTAATATCCTTCATTACAGCAATCATGTATCTCAGCGCCAATCAAATGCTAAAGGTCTCGGATCTGTGTGCGCCAGGCACTTTTCATTTGATTCGCAATCTGAAATGTAAATTTTTGACAAAAAGATTCTTGTAAAGGAGGCAAACATAAAAATGAATGACTTGGCTAAATACCTGAAGATATCTTACCCGTTGGAATTACCATTGTGGTGAGAATAATACCGGGAATTACGGATTAAGGGTGTGATCATGCGCAAATTCTCAGAGAATATTACGGATATGGATGTTGCCAAAGAAGTCTTCTTTTCACCTGGCTATGCATCCAGTCTTTATAAAAGTGAAACCGGTTATAGCATCGTTGAGTACATCATCCACGTCAGGATCGAAAAGGCCAAAGAGCGGCTCAGCAATCCCAATACAAAAATAGCCGATGTCGCACAAGATGTAGGATATAATAATATCGCTTATTTCAGTTCATTATTTAAAAATTCAACAGGCATCAGCCCCAGGGAATACTGGAGCGGTTTTCCTGTAAATCTAATGCGAAAAGACCAGAAAGTGACCGACAGAATGGATATAAATATGAGAAGAATCATATCAAGACACACGTTTGGCGATATGTCTGTGACCTATATAACTGACGAAAGCGGCCGGGTCGGGATCGTTCTATCCCCGGTCAAGCTGATCAATAAGGTTGACTTTGACAAGGATTGCGCCATTGATTCACTGATACAGCTGAAGCTAGCCGGCGATGTTAACCTGGGCAGTTTCGGCTGCGGTATCACAATGCGCAACAACGCGACACTCGACCGGTTCAGCTTTGAAGAGCAAACTGTCAGTGAAACAGACGAATCGATCACGGTAAAAGTGACGTTGAAAGCCAATGCATTGTCTGCTGACCACTGGCTTGTCTGGTACAAAAACTGTGAGGCGCTCAAGTCCAGGACAGCAATAACAAACAATGGCCATGATCCAGTCAAGATGGATGCAGCAAGCGCTATGGCCCGGAAGTGATCAATTACCGGCAACCACAGAGCTGGCAGGCTGTTGTGTGGGAAAGTGCGGATCAGAATAAGGTGCTGGCGGTTATCCATACTTTCGCAGGACAACAACCGGATGAGATCCAACTGCCGCTAACACAGGACCGGTCTTATGAAATCGACTGGACTTTCTGCCTTGAAAATACGCAATGCACCATTGATGGCCAACTGCTGAACATCAAACCAACCGAAGAATTCGCAGGAGTAGTTGTTATGACAACGGCGCAGAAGGTATAGCCTGCAAGTCAGAATATGGCGTCATATAGGCTGCTGAAGCGCTTGAACATAGGCGCAATCAAAAACAGAGGAGAATAATTTATGCAAATCGTTACATTGAAACCATTTATCAACGGCCAGTATACTGAATCAGCGAGCGACCGGTTCATGGCTATTTATAATCCCAGTACCGGAGATGTCATCGCGCGGACATCCTGCTGCACAAAAGCAGAAATCGAGCAGGCCATTGCCGCCGCTAAAGCGGCTTTCCCAGATTGGTCCGGAAAACCGGTCCACAAACGGGTGCAACATTTCTTCAAATTACGTGACCTGATGACACAGCACCAGGATGACCAGACCCTGCTCCTTGCGACAGAAAACGGCAAGACCTGGTCAGAAGCAGCCGGCGACGTGCTCAAGGCCAGGGAGATGGTGGAGTTTGCCTGCGGCATGCCGACACTGCTTATGGGTGAAAGCCTAATGAACACCTCGACTGGATATGATACAACCCTCTACAGGGAACCGATGGGTGTTTTTGCCGGGATCGCACCCTGGAATTTCCCGGCCATGATCCCCATGGGCTGGATGGCGCCTCTGGCGATCGCCTGCGGCAACACCTATGTCCTTAAAGCCTCCAGCACGACGCCGATGACAGCCTTGAAGATCGCTGACCTGTATCGTCAGGCTGGATTTCCGGACGGCGTCCTCAACGTCGTGACGTGTTCGCGTACAGAAGCAGAATTGTTCTTGACCCACCCGGATATCCGGGGCATCACCTTTGTCGGGTCGACAGCGGTCGGCAAGCATGTTTACGGGACTGCCGCCGCACATGGAAAACGGGTACAAGCGCTCTGTGAAGCGAAAAACCATGCGCTGGTGCTGAAAGATGCTTATCTGACCCGAACAGCAGCGGGTATCGTCAATTCTGCTTTTGGCTGTGCCGGTGAACGCTGCATGGCGCTGCCTGTCGCAGTCGTTGAAGAAGAGGTCGCTGATGCCTTGATCAACGAGCTGGTCCGACTGTGCCGGAAACGCAAGATCGGGCCTGCCTATGATCAGGCCACAGACCTGGGGCCGGTTGTAACGGCAGAACACAAGCAATTCGTTGCTGACTGGATTGCGCGCGGCGTCGCCGAAGGCGCCAGGCTAGTCCTCGACGGCCGTGATTGCGTCGTCCCCGGCTACGAGAAAGGGTTTTATCTCGGCCACACGATCTTTGACCATGTCGAAGAGCAAATGGCCATCGGACAAAACGAGGTTTTCGGGCCTGTATTGTGTATCAAGCGTGTCAAGAATTTCGAAGAAGGATTGCAGTTGATCAACAGAAATCCTTTTGCCAACGGTTCGGTCATTTTCACCCAGAACGGCTATTATGCCCGGGAATTCATCAACAGGACAGATGGCGGCATGGTTGGCGTTAATGTCGGCATACCCGTGCCGGTCGGAGTCTTCCCCTTCTCTGGTCACAAATTGTCATTTTTCGGTGATCTGCATTGCCATGGCAAGGATGCGATCCGTTTCTTCACTGATACCAAAATGGTGACCACCCAATGGTTCGATGAAGCCGAAAAGATGAACGAGCAAGTGCATACCTGGGATGGGTCTCTGACACTTTGATGAACAACGGTACAGTGATGAATAGCAGCGCTTGAATGAACCGATACATGGATTGGAGGATATGTTTATGAACGTGAGCTGTTTGCCGGTTTCCCTTTTTCAGGATTTGATCCAGGGTCCCATGACCATCTGGGCGTGGGCAGAGGAAGCATCCAGACTTGGCCTGGATGGCATTGATATCAGCATCGCAATGGTTAAAAACCACAACCCTGCCGCGCTGTCTGATCTCTGCAAAAAAATGACCCGGTTGCCAATCGTCATGGTCGCTTCCTATCCGGATTTTACTCATCCAGATGCAATGCAGCGCCGGCGTGAGCTGGACTATTGCCGTGCTGACATTGCGTTGTGCTCCCAGATTGGCGCCCGTTACCTGCGTGTGCTCGCCGGCCAGGCACATCCGGAAACAACCCGGGCAGATGGGATCGCCTGGGCTGTCACACATCTGAAGCAGGCGGCTGAAACAGCAGCTTCCTACGGTGTGACGTTGCTCTACGAGAACCATTCAAAGCCTTCTGCTTGGGATTATACGGATTTCAGTTATCCAATCGATATATTCCTGGATATCTACAAAGGCCTGGCCAATACGGGGATCCGCATTAATTTCGATATTGGCAACGTCGTTTCATTGGGACTTGATCCGCTGGACATACTGCCGCTGATCATCGATCAGACCGAAACCATTCACGTCTCGGACATGGCCAAGTCCGGACAGTTTTCCCCTACGGCGATCGGTTCAGGCGTTGTCCCGCTCCGGCAAGTCTTTGCTGCGCTGAAAAGGCATGGGTTTGACGGCTGGCTTTGCATTGAGGAAGCGAGCAACCAGGGGCTGCCGGGCATCGCGCGGGCTGTCGGCTTTGTGCGGGAGACCTGGGCTTCTGTATAAGGCAGGGACAATATAACCGGTCAATGAATTTCCTTTTGTACAACCCTGTCAAACTGATTTCTGCTCCAAACGACGTCGATTGACAATTATATCGGTATACCGATATAATGAATCGAGGTGATTGCGATGAGCGTAAGTGAAATATTGTTACGACGCGGCATGACCAAATACAAACTGGCGAAAGCCAGCGGCGTACCCCATACGACGATCAATGACATTTGTAGCGGAAAGACGAGGATCGAAAAGTGTTCCGCTGAAACACTCTATAAACTTTCAAAGCCGCTTGGCATCATTATGGAGGCGTTAATTGAAGATGGAATGAAAGGCGGTGCTAAACTTGAGTACCGCAGCACCTTTGACGTGTTCAAAAGTAATGTCTGTCACCAGGTTAAGGATATGGGGGATCTTGATTTCATTATCCATACACTGGAATCTGAGCAGATCAGAAAATATTTCACTATGAAATGGTATCCCGAATGTCTCTACTTACTGGCGATGGTGGATTATCTGAGCCGCGAGAACTGCTTACCCATCAGTCAGGAATACAACGACATTCGCTCATATAAACTGGCTGAACCATTATATCCGTTAAGTGTCATTATGGCTGACACTGCAACCAATAGCAGCCACTGGAAAGCTGAGAGCATCCGTGACGCAATTCCAGAGTTCATGCGCTTCAACATCGTCGAAAGTGAGGTGCGAAATGTCATCTGACACACCCTTCACGCGCAATAACCTCGACTTCTATCTCAAAGAGCTGGCAAAAGTTTTTCGAAGACTGAACGGCAGTCGCATGTCGGCAGAAATCATCCTTGTCGGTGGTGCGTCTGTCTTGGCAAACTATAGTTTTCGTGAGATGACATACGATATGGACGCTATTATTTCAGCATCATCAGCCATTAAGGATGCCATTAATCAAGTGGGCGATCAATATGGTCTGCCAAACGGCTGGCTAAACACCGACTTTATCCGGACAATATCCTATTCGCCAAAGCTGGTTGAATTTTCAACCTATTACAAAACCTTTTCAAAAATACTCGTTGTCAGGACGATTGCTGATGAATATCTGATTGCCATGAAGCTAAAGTCAGGCAGGCGATATAAAAATGATCTTTCAGATATTGCAGGTATTATCAGCGAGCATAGTGCCAGGGGAAACTCACTGACATTTGATCAGATAGATAAAGCGGTCTGTAATCTCTATGGTTCGTGGGAGGGGATTTCTGTCGAACTGAGAGAATTTATTGTGTCTGTGCTGGAACAGCCTGATCATTCCGCTCTTTATGAACAATACAGGTTGTATGAGAATCAGATGAAAGATATACTGCTTGAGCCTGACAGAGATAATCTGATTGTTGGCAACAAGGAGAATACCGCAGTCATTATCGAAAAAGCAAAGCGGATGAAACAGTCAAAGAACGAGTGATGTCAAAATGTCGCCGAAGACATGGCAGATAAAGCGTGGCCGCGTCATTTCTTTCCTCCAGGCTGATACCAGATCGGGACCGGATTTCTCATCTGATCAAACCATTTCAGGACATCTTGGGACTGCTGCATCATGGTATCGAGATCACTCGGTCCAAAGGGAACTGCCCAGTAGATGGAAGAAAGTGTGTTGCTGGCGATATAGAAAGCCAGCAGCCGGAAAAACAGAAGCGGCGGATCTCCTCCGAAATAACCCTGAAGCTGACCGGTCGCGAAAAGCGGACTGGCTGCCGCGCTCCAGACAATGCGGTTGAATTCCTCCCACGGGTCACCGAAATCATATCGGTCGAAATCAATTATCCTGAGGGAATTCTTGGCAACAACTTGCTCTATAGATTCCCCGAGCTGCCCGTTTTCAATCATCATGTTGCCGACGTGATAATCGCCGTGTTGAAAACACTGCGGACGGTCTGCAAGCAGATGCCGGTTCTGCTCGATATAGTCAATGACCTTATCGTCACCAGTAAACCGCAAGCCGCAGGCACGGTATTTATCGATTTTATAACTGGTCTTGCGGTTGAAGCGAGGAGCCCACGCCTCTTGTGTCTCAGGCGCTGGGATCGAATGGATGGTGCACAGGATCTTGCCTGAGGCAAAGCCAAGCACGTACTGCTCAGCCTCCGGGAGACCGGGCAGCACCGCTTCCAGGTCTTCACCGTCAATCCAGCTGTGCAGCGCATAAACGCCATCATCACAGGTGCCGAATTCCGTCGGCCGGCACATCGGAACACCCAGATTGGTGACGCGTTCCAGCTGTTCGAACAAGGCTTTCCGCTTTTCATAGCGCTCAATCGGCGAGATGCGGAGCAGGTACTTCGTCCCGTCGGCCTTTGTCACGCAGTATTTCTTGTCCTCCGACCAACCTCTGCTGATCGGTTCGATCTTTTCGAATCTGGCAGAGAATTTCAAGTCATACATGATGTCTCTTTCCTTATCTATTTGCTTGAGTAAAATCATGTGACAGTGGGACTTAAGGATTTCTAAGATCTCTTATTCTAGCACATGCTGGCCGCAAATATGCTATGATTGAAGCGGAAAAGGGGGATGCTGACATGGGTACAGAGGTTATCGCCGCACGCAGTATGAATACGCTTTATATTTGGCTCGATGTCGCATTCCTGATCAGCTTTCTCATCGTCCTTATCTGGACCAAACGTTACCAGGCATTACTGGCCGGTCTGGCTGGCGGTATCATCTATTTCCTCGTCGATTATGGTATTTTTTACCTGGCCCTGAAGACGCGCGTCGTGACCGGCGCGGACACCGCATTGTTCTTGCTGTGGCTGTCCATGAGCTATGGCTTCACCAACTTCGCCTGGATCTGGCTTTGGCTGGACAGAGACGGCCATGCCCTGGAATGGTCGCTCTTCATCATGAGCGGCTGGCTGTGCGTTGGCCTGCTCTCACAGAGCTTCGGCGCCGGATTTGCTCTTATCAGCATCTCGCGCGGCACATCGGGCTATCATGGGATCATGGCGCTTTTGCTGTTCATCGGCTATGCGGCACTCGTCATCCACAACATCAGAAAACCTGATCAACGCATCGCCATCGGCTGGATCCTGGCCATCGGCATCCTGGTGCAGGGCAGCTGGGAGTTCGTTCTCGCCATCACAGGCATCCGCAATCTGAGTTTGCAGACTTTTATCGTCAACACGCTGCTGGAAACAAACATGGGGCTTCCCTACCTGTGGATGATTCACAGGGCTATTGGCAGATGCAGAAATGAAGACTTGTCCCGCGCCGGGACGCCGGCAGTTCAGGCCGCAGTCCCATAATCCCTCAACATACACCGACACGCCAACAAAGGGCATTGTGAAAGGAGCCAAATCCGATGGATATGATCAAGACTATCATTGAACGGTCTAGCTACAGGGGAAAGTACAAGGAGACGCCTGTACCAAGAGAAGATCTACGCACGATTATGGAAGCTGGACTGGCCGCGCCGTCGGGCTGCAACAAGCAGACGACCAGCCTGATCGCAGTCGATGAACCGAAGCAGCTGGCTATGCTGAAACAATTATTGAGACCGTCCCAGTTCACAAGTGCACCGGCCTATATCTGCGTGCTGACCCAGGCGATCGTAGCCTACAGGGACCGGTGCTTCAATGTGCAGGACTATGCCGCGGCGATTGAAAACATGCTGCTGGCTGCCGTCAGCCTGGGTTACCAGAGCTGCTGGGTGGAAGGCCACATCACCGATGCAGATGCCATCGGACGCCAGATCGCCGACCTGCTCCAGGTTCCCTCAGACTACGATCTGGTCTGCATCCTCCCCGTCGGCGTTGCTGCTGATCCCGTCAGGCATGCGCAGAAAAAGCCGTTTGCCGAGCGTGCCTGGTTCAATGGGTTTCAACACGGCGCATGAGCAGCCGCTTGTAGGTGATCTCGATTCCGACAGCGCCAAGCGGGGCGCTGATCAGGATGGACAGAACCGATGCCGCCAGGATCGTGTTGCCGGCCGCGAGCCCCGCGGCCAGAGGAAGAGCGCCGATTGCCGCCTGGACCGTCGCTTTGGGGATACCTGCAATCATACAGAAGAGGCGTTCCTTGCGGGTCAACTGAGTTCGCGCGAGACTCACCACGACCCCGAGCGAGCGGAAAACCAGGACGGCCAGGATGAGCAGCACTACTGAAAGGCCGACCCCCCGCACATGTTCGATATCCACGACGGCGCCCAGCATGACAAACAAAATCAGCTCAGCAGCCACCCAGATTTTGGAAAACTTGCCGGTGATCCGTTTGGCCAGCGTTTCGTAGGATTTAAGGATAGCGCCGCCGATGGCCATTACCGCCAGGAAACCCGAAAACGGAACAATTCGATTGATCATCGGCTCAAAGCCCATGACCAGGAAAGCAAGCCCCAGGATCAGCAGCACCTTGACCGTGTCGCGCATGTGGATCCGCCTGAAGAGTTTGACGAGGATATACCCGATGAGCAGGCCTGCCAGAAGACCTGTCACAATTGAAACAGGAATGCGCAGCAGGCTCAGCGGGTTAAACCCTTCTCCGGTCGCAAGGCCCATGAAAGATGTGAACAGCACGATCACATAGATGTCGTCCGCCGAAGCGCCGGCCAGGATCATCTGGGGGACACTATTGGTTTTCCCGTATCCTGCTTCCATCAGGTGAAGCATCTTCGGCACGATGATCGCCGGTGAAACCGCCCCCAGAATAGCCCCCAGAATGGCCGCTTCGATATATGAGATGCCCAATAGCGGCGGTGCGAGCAGAACGACCCCGATGATCTCGAGGGTCGCCGGAACGAAACTCATCAGGATGGCCGGACGGCCGACCTTTTTCAGGTCCTTCAGATCCAGCGTGATGCCGACGCGCACCAGGATGATGATCATGGCGATCTCGCGCAGATCGGCCGATACGGCCATGATCTCCGGGCTGATCAGGTTAAGCGCATGCGGACCGAGCAGGATTCCAGCCAGCAGCATGCCCAGAAGGCCGGGCACTTTCATTTTCTCAAAGATGCCTTTGAGCGCAAAGCCAAGTAGAATAATCAAAGAAAAACTGAGTAACATGATTTCCATCCTCCCGCGCACAGGTGTAATCAGCATAAAAAACGCAGACGCATCTATGAAATTACATCATAGAAGTCATCAGCGTTCATAGCGGTTCGGCCGAAGCCCGGGAGCACTTCATTCCCGTTTTTTCTTCATTATCTTACGGGTTGATCAGACATCTGTCAACGGCACATTTTGACAGCATTTATTTATTGGGCGACGGCGGAAATTCAGAAAAGTACAATGCTTTTTGAACGCTGCGCCTTTACAGACTGTACTGGTACTTCATAAAATAGCACTGACGGTCCGGGCAGATTAGCTGCTTAGCGCAATGCCCGACGCAGGAGGTACGCCATGCAGAAATATGATATCGCAGCCTATGTCTGGCCGGCTTATACCGGAGACGAACCGCGCACGCGCACGTTCTGGCCTGAGGGGATCGGCGAATGGCAGTCGGTGAAGAACGCAGTCAAAAAGCAGCCGGACCACAACTGGCCGCGCAAACCGCTCTGGGGTTACGT
Organism: Bacillota bacterium; assembly: GCA_033549405.1. Lineage (GTDB taxonomy): Bacteria > Bacillota > Clostridia > Saccharofermentanales > UBA5734 > JAAYBY01. The sequence goes on from JAWSUP010000009.1 coordinate 21,548, forward strand.
CAATGAGGCGGATCCTTATGTGATGGAGATGGAGATCAACGCGGCTGCGGACCATGGCGTCAATGTCTTTATCTACGACTGGTACTGGTACGACCGCCGGCCATTCCTGGAGCAGTGCCTCAATAACGGCTATCTCAAGGCCAGCAACAAAGAACGGATGCAGTTTTACCTGATGTGGGCCAACCATAGTGTCAACAACACCTGGGATATCCGCAACTCCTGGGACAACAACAACATGATCTGGGACGGCGCGGTCGATGAGTATGAATTTGACCGGCTCTGCCAAAGGCTGATTGAGCGCTACTTCGGCCAGGAGACATATTATCGCATCGATGGCAAACCGGTTTTCATGATCTACGACCTGGAAAACCTGATTCGCGGCCTGGGCGGACTCGAGAGGACCAAAGCCCGCCTGGACCGCTTCAGAGAACAGGTCAAGGCAGCCGGATTTCCGGGTCTGCACCTGCAGATGACCCTGTGGAGCGAGTATGTCGTCAACCTGAGCGGCGTCGACCAGTCAGGGCGGCGCGCCAGCCGCGAACTGGCCGAAATCCTGTCCTTTGACAGTGTCAGCCATTACCAGTTCGTTCATTTCACCAACATCGACCGCAACTACCTGGAGATCCTGGCCGATGTCAAAAAGGAGTGGGATCGGATCGATCGGGACTATTCGATACCCTACTATCCGCATGTCTCGCTGGGCTGGGACAACAATCCTCGTTTCACGGCCTTCCGGCCCGGCATCGTCAAGAACAACACACCGGACAATGTACGCACAGCCTTACAGATGGCCAAAGACTACCTGGATGCCCACCCGGGACAGCAGCAGCTCGTGACCATCAACAGCTGGAATGAGTGGACCGAAACCAGCTATCTTCAGCCGGATGACCTCTATGGCTACGGCTACCTCGAAGCTGTGAAAAAGGTGTTTCTGGACAGATCCTGAGGGAGATGATTTCTGTCAAATCCCGCGGCGCCACGAAGCAGGAACCAGCGGTACAGAGCCAGGCATTCATAAACACGATGCCTGTTCATGTTTCAGGCCAGATCCGGATAAACCCCGGTTATACGGGCAGACCCGGACACAGATGCCACAGACTGCGCCGCGTCCAATGTGCATGAAATGGTCACGCATGTATTTGTTGCAGGCCTCTGCATCAAGCAGTTCACTGCGTGTGGCCTGTTCATACCACGCAGAACCTTTTATCGCCTGCGCCGGGCACGCCCTGACACAGAGATCACAATCGGCGCATACGGATGCTACGATCCGGTTGCCTGCTGGCAGCGGACAATCCGTAAACAATGTCCCCAGACGAACGCGCGCGCCTTCTGTCCGGTGCAAGAACAGTGTGCTTTTGCCGATGGTGCCAAGACCGGCCATGACGGCCGCTTTCTTATGGGAGTATAAGCCCTGGTGCGAGCGTGCGCCACTCCCTGGAATTGACTGTGAAGCGGCAATCGGCATGTAACGCCAGCCTTGACGTTGCAGCAGCATGCCAACCTGCAGCAGCAAGCGGTCAATATGAGCATTCACGGTGCGATAATGATGGTAATAGGCGTAGGTCGGCGCTGTATCGATTTCGTCAAGGATCGCATGGGACAGCGGCAACACAATCGATATAGCCCAGGTCAGGCCTGCCGGACCGTCCGGCAAGTTGGCAAAGCCAACATCGTAAACACCGTTATCCACAAGCAGCTGCCTGATCTGTTCTGTAATATGCATGCTGCACCCCTCTTCATCCTGTCGTTCAGCCCTTGCACCAATCTACGCAAAAGAGCTCCACTCAGATCTTGTCTCAGATCTTGTCGATGTCACAATTATATCAGAACGGTTGACACTGCACGGTGAACCGGCTGACGGCTTCAGATTGTGCTGCTCCAAAGTTCGTTGCATTATATAAAAGTGTTACCGAAAGGCTGTATTCGCTGTTTTCGTTGCATCACATAAGCGTGTTACCATGAGCACAAATGGCGCTGCCTGTCTTTCTGGTGTAAAATGGTGGTATTACAGCCAGTTTTGCTCTGAATAAGCGGCTGACTGGAAGAGGCATCGATTCAAGGGCAGCTTGATTTGTCAGTCTGGCATTGCAGAAAAACACTGCCGACAAGCCACACGACGAGGATGATCATGGGCATGATCAGGCAACACCGCATACTGTCAGGTATAACAGCGCTGCTGGTGCTGCTCACTTTTGCTGTCTGGATCGGCCAGAACTGGTTAAGGCCGGAAACGCCAGATCCGGCCTTAACCACCACGGCATCGACAATTCATGACACAGTTGAACTTGATTCACAATACACAATGCCCGACCGCCATAAAGCGATCGTCGAGCCTGGCGAAGCAGTGATCACGCCACTGCTATCCCCTGAACCAGCAGAATCAACAGCTGCTCTGCCAAGTACAACGCCATCTGCGACGCCGGTTCCCACGGCAACACCGGTTCCCACGGCAACACCGGTTCCGATAGAGACAGATGCAAACGGCGTCTATCAGGAAAACAGGCCGATAGAAGATTTCACGGTTGACAATAGCACCATATATATCAAGGCATTCAATGCCAATGTCCGTGTCCTTCCGCGCACCGACGCAGCCGTCGTTGTCAAAGCGGCAATGGGCGACAGGCTGACCAGGACAGGCTATGGCAACTATTGGTCGCAAGTGAAGACAGCCCAGGGTGAGACAGGCTATGTTCTAACCAGCCTGATCAGCACAACCATCATCTACAAGCCGGCTCCTACCAGCACACCCAAACCGAGCGCCACGCCTAATCCTTCCCCGACCAGCACGCCCAAGCCAAGCGCCACCCCCGGCCCGGTCAGTACAACTGAACCAACCGCTGCGCCCACGATAAATCCATCCGCCAACGAGCCGCCAACGTCAGATGCTTCCCCAACCGAACCAGCTGAGCATTCCGATGAGTTCCATCTGTTTGCTAGAATTATTTCACTGGAAGGCCATGCCCCCTCCGGCTATGAGAGTTACCTGTCAGTCGCCACCGTGATCATGAACCAGGTAGCTCACAAGTATTATCCCAATACAGTAACGGGTGTTGTCAGCTACCCTGGCCGTTTCTCCACTTACGCGACGGCAGCTTCCGGTAAGCCCGCCACTTACAGCAGCACAGTTTATCAGGCAGCAGCAGACGCCTATTACCATGGCAAACGCAATCTGCCATCCTATGTTATCGCTTTCATCACACCGGACGCCTATGAGCGCAATGTGGCCGCCGGCGGATCGTTCAGCAAAATGGAAGTCTATAAAATCGCTTACAATGCGGTCTGGTGCTACTATGCCCGTGACGTAAGCTGACTGAGATACAGCTCTGCTATCGCATCAAGTGCTGCTGTCCAGTTTTCTAAACATCAGCCAATATCTCCCGTTCACTCTCGATATCACAGGGATACGGTTAGCTTATAGCTGTTTTTTCGAAGGCGGCCAGCCATTTATAATCAGCTCATTGATCTTCATCTGAACCCAAAAACAGCGTCTGGCTGCCTCGCTTTTGCGCAGGCTGAGCACGAGATAGCCATCGTTATCAACGCTCAAAGCCTGTTTATCCATATTCACCTCACGCGTCGGCCAATTGGTTTGACCTATGCCTCAGAATAGCACTGACCATGACGCCTGATCAAGGAGCGACACTGCAAGGACCGTATTGCCGGCTGCAAGTCTGGTGGCCAGAGACTGAGCGCCAATCGCCGCCCGGACTATCGCTTTCAACTAAAGCTGCGGCACACCTGCCAATCTTGGCAAAAACCATCGCAATTGTGCAATTCATGATGCCAATTCGGCCTAAACGTGATTATAATGTTGAGCTTTTCCCTCTGAGTCTGCATAATCAGTCCTGTCACCAGAATTTGGATGTCAGCCTGAATGCGCGAGGTGCATACGATGAAAGAAAAACCGATCATGCCAAATTTCCTGATTGTCGGCGCCGCCAAGAGCGGTACGACATCCGTTTACCATTATCTGAAAGGGCACCCCGATGTCTTCATGTCTGAGAACAAGGAACCGTGCTTTTTCAGTTCGTACGAAATTCCTCCGGACACCCGCGAAAAGAACGTCTACCCGGCCAACGGTATACGGCGGCTCCGGGATCTGGATAAATACCAGGAGCTGTTTGCCACTGCCGATCCGGACCAGCACAAGGCGATTGGCGAAGCATCTACACATTACTTGTTCCAGTACAAGGAAACGATTGAAAACATCAAAAAACTATACGAAAACTACCGCGCCATCAAAATCATCATGATTCTAAGGAACCCGATCGAAGCGGCCTATTCAAACTACACGATGTGGAAAATGCACGGCTTTGAGACTGAACCGTTTCTTGATGTGTTGAAGGACTCGGACCGGCGCAGCCGGGATCTATACTGTAATGTCGCCTATATCCAGAAGTTCAGATACCATGATCAGATCCAGGCTTACCTGGAAAACTTCGATCAGGTCAAGATCCTCATCCATGACGACCTGAATGCAGATGCCGTCCGGTTCATGAAAGAGATCTACCAGTTTCTGGAAATCAGTGAAGATTATCTGCCCGAAAATATCGGTACTCACTATAATCGTTCGGGCAAGCCCCGCTACAAGTTGGTTGACTCGTTGTTTGGCCGTAAAAGCGCTTTCCTGAAACACGTTCTGCCGCTTTTGGACCGGATCGTACCCAGCGACAAGACGATGCACCTGATCACCAGGATCAGAAACTGGAATCTGCAAAAGGAAAACCTTGACAGCGAAATCAAGCTCTATCTCAGAGACCGGTATGGAGATGACATTGAAAAAACGGCGCGTCTGATCGGACGCAACCTGGCTGCCTGGCTTAAATAGGATCAGGACAGGGATGGATATGAACAAGCGAAATGATATCAAGGTGCTGAAAGACCTGGCCGTTGCAGCGGGGCAGGCCATCATGAAGGTTTATGAAACTGACTTTGCCGTCGTTAGAAAAGCCGATGATTCGCCGCTGACCCTGGCCGACAAGACGGCCAATGAGATCATCATCACCGGATTGCGCCGGGCATTCCCGGATTATGCGATTCTGTCCGAGGAATCACGAGATGACCTGAGCCGGTTGCAAAACGAATAC